>NZ_ATUO01000135.1 GCF_000420245.1 Psychromonas hadalis ATCC BAA-638
CTGAACAGAAAAAACAGAACGAACAAGACGCAAAACAGTCTGAACAGAAAAAACAGAACAAACAAGACGCAAAACAGTCTGAACAGAAAAAACAGGATGAACAACAAAGACAAGATGAACAACAGAAACAACAAGTTACAGAAACAGATGAAGAGGTGAATCAAGAGTTAGAAGATCTCCCCAACTGGCTCAAAAACATGCCTGATGATCCCTCATTTCTACTTCGCAAAAAAATGCAGCAAGAATATCGAAAACGGTTACAGTCTCAACCTGTTAAGCAAACAAATAACAACGGAGTTATCTGGTAATGAAATCTAAATTTTCTCTTTTTGGCTTACTTTTAGGCGCATTATTAACAAGTTTTCCTGTACTTTCAGCGGTACAGGTCAGCGCAACCGTGAGTGATAACAGTGTAGTATTAGGCGATCTGTTTATTTTAACCATTAGCATTAACGATAATGACGATGATTATCAGCTAGATACCCGTCCACTGGAAACATCATTTACTGTTTATCGCTCTTCACAAAGCCAGAAAACTGAATATATTAATGGAGAATTCAGTCAGCAAACACAATGGCAAGTTCGACTACAAGCGAAGAAAATAGGGCAATTAACCATCCCCTCACTTAAAATTGGCGAGCTATACACGGAGGCGATTAAAATTAAAGTGATCCAAGCCTCGCAAAAAGAGCGGGTAAATAATAACAGTGCTGTTTTTATTGAGAATAGTATCGATAAAGAACATGTTTATATCGGCCAAACGTTCATTTTTACCACTAAACTTTATATATCACAAAACAGTAATGAGTTAGATCTGCTTGCTCCTCGTTTTGACGGAGTAGACGCCACTGTTTTTGGTAAAGATAAAAATAGCCAAACAGTACGTAATGGCATTCGTTACAATACGATTACCCGTCAATATAAAATGAATGCAACACAAGCAGGTCAGTTCGAAATCGATTCGCCACTCTTAACGGGCACACTGCGTAAAGTGGTGGCCGTGAGTGAATGGCAAAATAGAGTCATTTCCGATCCCATTAATGTCCGTGGTGAGCGTTTAACGATTAATATAAAAGCGATCCCTGAAAATTTCCAAGGTAAATGGCTAATCAGTGAAGACCTGCGTTTAATTGAAGACAATAATTTAACGGCACAAAGTTATAACGTAGGTGAGCCAATCACCCGTAGCATCACCCTACAAATCGCTTCTATCGACAAAGATAAACTACCGAATATAAAGTTAAACTATCCGAAATCACTGCGTGTTTATCCCGATCAAGATCAGCTTGAAGAGGGGCAAGTCAATGGGCTAACGTATGGGATACGTATTATTCGCCATGCCATTATTGCCGATAAAGTGGGAACTCTCACACTACCAGAGATAAAACTTAACTGGTTTAACAGTCGTACTAATCAACAACAAACAGCAACACTTCCAGCGCAAAATTTGACTATTATCGCAGCGGAGAAACAATCGATTAATATCCCCCCTACTCCGCAATCTGAAATAAACCAGCCGAAGCCAACCATCATTGTAAATAACGGTGCGCTTATCTACTGGCAGATAACGGCAGCATTGTTAATTGTTATTATCTTGTTTATGATCTTTTATCATCTTTCATACCGCCGTACAGTGACAACCAATAATCAAATCAAAAAAATTAAGGTTACACCGCTCAATCACCACTATACCACCCTACAAAACAGCCTAACTAAAAACAGTGCAAGAGAGAGCTATAAAGCGCTTTTAGCCTATGCACAGCAACAATACCCCACACTAAAAAGTCTTCATACATTTGCAGATAAAACCACACTGAATCAACAACAGAAGCAACAGTTGAGTAGCGAGATTAAAATACTAGAAAAGTGTTGTAGTGACAACTCACACGTTTGGAGCGCAAATAAACTTGCTTTATTGCTAAAACACTGTGAATCGACAAAAAACGAACAACAAGCAAAAGATCCGATGAACCTAAACCACAAATGATCAAAAAATAGACACGTAGCTGATATAGTAAAAAATTTTGTGAGGCTGATCGAAAAACTGTTAACAACTTGATAACAAACTAGCATTCTAACGCAGCTTATCTATGCTGACTGAGATTGATATAAAAAATCATACTCATAATAGATAAGGAATATTCAGATGAAATTAACAAAAATTGCGCTGTTGTTTGGTCTTACTGCGTTAGTGCCAACCTTCGCATCCGCTGATACGTTGGCTCAAGTCCTCAAAAAAGGTACCCTTAATTGTGGTGTCTCTACAGGTATCCCGGGCTTTTCAGCAACAGATTCAAAAGGCGTTTGGAAAGGCATTGATGTTGATTTTTGTCGTGCAGTTGCCAGTGCTGTTTTAGGTGATGCATCTAAAATTAAATATATTCCCCTTACTGCCAAAGAGCGTTTTACCGCACTACAAAGCGGTGAAATAGACGTATTATCACGCGCATCAACATGGACAGCAACTCGTGATACTTCATTAGGTTTAAACTTTGCAGGTGTAAACTACTATGATGGTCAAGGTTTCTTAGTCAATAAATCCTTGGGCATTAATTCAGCAAAAGAGTTAGATGGTGCAACTTTCTGCATTCAAGCAGGTACGACCACTGAGCTTAATCTTACCGATTATTTCAAAGCGAATAATATGGAATATAAATCGGTGACTTATGATACATCTGGTCAAACTATTGATGGTTTCAAAAAAGGTCGCTGTGATGCAGTTACCTCTGATGCTTCACAGTTATATGGTTTAAGATTAAAAATGAAAGATCCAAGCTCAGTAAAAGTGTTGCCTGAAATCATCTCTAAAGAACCACTAGGCCCTGTTGTACGACAAGGGGATGATGTTTGGTTTAATGTAGTGCGCTGGACTTTGTTTGCACTGCTTGAAGCAGAAGAATTAGGCGTTTCATCAATGAATGTTGATAAAATGCTCAAGTCTGATAATCCAAGTGTGAAGCGCCTACTTGGTACTTCAGGTAAAGCGGGTGAAAACCTCGGTCTTAAATCAGATTGGGCTTACCAAATCGTCAAAAATGTCGGTAACTACGGTGAGTCATTTGACAAACATGTGGGTAAAGACTCTCCACTTAACATCGATCGTGGTTTGAATAATTTATGGAACAAAGGCGGGTTAATGTACTCGATGCCAGTTCGCTAAATAATTATTTAATCTCAATTCGGGGGGCATCGCCCCCTTTTTTAAGTTTCCCTTTCACTAGGTTAGACTATGAATAAAATTCAATCCTCAGCCCCTACTGGTAATGGTTTTTTAAATAACCCACAAAATCGTGCGATTATTTATCAACTACTTGCACTGCTTTTTGTTCTCTTTTTAGCTTATTATTTCACCTCTAATATGTTTGAAAATGTAGAGAAACGAGGCATTACCACTGGCTTCTCTTTTTTAGATGATGTGGCTGGATTTGGCATTAGCCAAACATTGATCCCCTATGATGATGGTGCCTCAACTTATTACGATGTTTTTGTGGTGGGTTTATTAAATACCCTACTGGTTGCTATTATTGGGGTGTTTTTTGCCTCCGTGTTAGGGTTGTTAATTGGTATTGGCCGTTTATCACCCAACTTTTTAATCGCTAAACTGTCATTAATTTACATCGAAACATTTCGTAATATCCCTATCCTATTACAAATTCTTTTTTGGTATAACGTGGTACTAGCTGCATTACCAAGTCCACGCAAAAGCTTTACCTATTTTGATAGTTTCTTTTTAAATAATCGCGGTTTATTGACCCCTGAACCTATCTTTGAATCAGGCAGTGGTTTTATTTTAATTGCTTTTATCCTCGCAATTATCGGGGTGTTTTTTTTAGCACGTTGGGCTAAAAAACATCACGATTTAACGGGCAAAGAGTTCCCTCTTTTTAAAGTTTCTATCGCTATTTTAATCTTTGCTCCACTACTGGTTTATTTTATCAGTGGCCAGCCTATTAGTGCTGAGTACCCGCAACTTAAAGGGTTTAACTTTAAAGGTGGCCTGACTATTATCCCGGAGTTATTAGCGCTTATTTTTGCTTTGAGTATCTACACGGCCACCTATATAGCCGAAGCGGTACGTGCTGGTATTGAAGCAGTCCCTCTCGGGCAAAAAGAGGCGGCAAAATCGCTAGGCTTAAAAGAGCACGTAATTTTACGTAAAGTAGTTTTACCACAAGCATTACGTGTGATCATTCCCCCTGTTATTAACCAATATTTAAACCTGGTTAAAAACTCATCATTGGCAACAGCAATTGGTTATCCTGAAGTGGTTACGCTATTTTCAGGCACCACACTTAACCAAGTAGGACAAGCGATTGAGATCATCTTAATGACCATGGCAGTGTACCTCACCATTAGCATTGTTATTTCACTGGTTTTAAATTGGATCAATGCAAAAATGGAAATTAAAGGAAGATAATTATGCCGGTTTATACTATGAAAGAGACAAAACCCGCACCTTCAACCAGCAAAGGTGTTGTTTTTTGGCTCAGAGAAAATCTATTTCCAGATATAAAAAATAGCTTATTAACGTTAACAGGTTTCTATTTTTTATATCTGGCTATCCCCCCACTTCTAACCTGGATGATTTTTGATGCGACATGGAGTGGCACGCAAGAAGAGATTGTCAATGAAGGTGCAAGGTGGATATTCATTATTGAGAAATTTGACCAATTTATCTATGGATTTTACCCTGAGTCGTTGCATTGGCGACCTAATTTGGTGTTATTAATAACAGTATTATTTCTTGGCTCGTTTAAGTTTGTTGGTAATATCAAAGTAAAAATTGTTGCTATTTTGACCTACCCTTTCATCTGTTTTGTATTAATTAGCGGTGGCTGGTTTGGCCTTGAAACTGTAGGCACCGAAAAATGGGGGGGATTAATGCTCACCCTTGTTGTGGCTGCCGTCGGTATTATTGCTTCATTTCCCATTGGTATTGTGCTGGCACTGGGTCGTCAATCGGATATGCCCATTGTAAAAACTTTATGTATTGGTTTTATTGAGTTTATCCGTGGTGTGCCACTTATCACTATTTTGTTTATGGCCTCTGTGGTACTGCCTCTGTTTTTCAGTGACGGCATCGACTTTGATAAGCTGTTACGCGCACTGATTGGCATCACGCTATTCCAAGCAGCTTACATCGCCGAAGTAGTACGTGGTGGTTTACAAGCAATTCCTAAAGGGCAATATGAAGCAGCTAAATCTTTAGGTCTCGGTTATTGGCAAGGTATGATATTTATTATCCTGCCACAGGCATTAAAAATATCCATCCCTAATTTAGTGGGCTCTTTTATCTCGTTGTTTAAAGATACTACGTTAGTGTTAATCATTGGCCTATTTGATATTTTAGCGATGGTGACACTCACTAACAGTGATACCTTGTGGTTAGGTTACGAGATTGAAGGTTATGTATTTGTTACCTTCATCTACTGGGTTATCTGCTTTAGCATGTCACAATATTCAAAATCGATTGAACGCAAGTTTAACACCGAACATTAATAGGAAGTATTATGTCTGAACAAGAAATTATGATCTCAATGAAAGACGTTAACAAATGGTACGGTGATTTCCATGTGCTAAAAGATATTAACTTAACCATTAAAAAGGGTGAAAAAGTGGTTATCTGTGGCCCTTCAGGTTCAGGGAAATCCACTACGATCCGCTGTTTAAATCACCTTGAAAAATTTCAACAAGGACAGATACATATTAATGGCACCGAGCTGATTGATGATGTCAAAATAGTACGCCATATTCGCTCACAAGTCGGCATGGTGTTCCAACATTTCAACCTGTTTCCACATCTTTCTGTGTTAGAAAACTTAGTACTTGCACCAACATGGGTACATAAAGTGCCACGTAAAGAAGCAATAAAAAATGCAATGTATTACCTTGAACGAGTGAAAATTGCTGATCAAGCAAATAAATACCCCAACCAACTATCAGGTGGGCAACAGCAACGTGTCGCCATCGCACGCTGTTTATGTATTAACCCTGAAATTATGCTTTTTGATGAACCCACTTCCGCACTTGATCCGGAGATGGTGTCAGAAGTATTAGATGTTATGGTAGAGCTTGCTGATGAAGGAATTACCATGATTTGTGTCACTCATGAAATGGGTTTTGCTAAAAAAGTAGCAGACAGAGTTATCTTTATGGATGCAGGGCAAATTATTGAGGAAAATGATCCTCACTCATTTTTTGATAACCCGCAATCAGATCGTTTAAAACTATTTTTAGAGCAAATATTATCGCACTAATATCACATTGAAATCTTATTCATACAAAGGGTTAGCACAAAAAAGCAACCCTTTATCTTTCCTGTAAATAGCGTGATCCCTTAGAAACATTAGCATACAGCGCACCTTTTTTATTTTTTAGCTTATCTTTTATTTTTTTGCGATCAAGTTCAATTTTATCCCCTTAATTCCCCTATTTGCATTGCATACACGCTTTTTAAAAAGTAGCCTAGTCAGGTACATCTCTTTTTGTACACCCGATATCACGGAAGATATCTGATAAAAACAAACTGTTAAACAAGCCTTAACTAGCGATATAAAAAACATAGTCAAAGGTTAACGATGCGTTTTTATTAGACTCTTTAATAATTTATCATGGAGTTTTTTATGAAAAACCTATTATTAAAAAGCACACTTGCACTTGCTATCTCAGCATCTATTAGTGCATCTGCTCTAGCAGCACCTGCCGCACCCGCTTTAGCTTGGGCTGATTACTCTAAGCTTGGTTTCGTTACCATCAATACTGATGCTACTGTTGGTTACAAATCTTCTTACACACGTGTAGACGTCGTTGAAGTTCCTGTTGCTTGGAATGTTTGGGCTGGCGATAAAGCAACTTCTTGGCAAGTTCTTATTGATGGTGATATCGCTATTGAAGGCGCTGGTGAAGGTGGAAGTACTGTTATTCCTTTCACAACAGGTGGCTTAAAAGAGATGGTTGTGCGTTTATGTAACGCTGACGGTTGTACTGATAGTGCAGCAACACAACTACTTATCTCTGATACAGATGGTTCTCACTTAGGTAAATTGCCTATGACAACAGATGCAGTAAACACACCTTACGCACAAAATCCTGATCAAATCGTGGGTACATACTTTGTTGAATGGGGCGTTTACGGTCGAAAATTTGAAGTTAACGATATTCCTGCAAACAACCTAACACACATCATTTACGGCTTCATTCCAATTTGTGGTGGTACTGGCGATAACCAATCTCTATTAGAGCCAAATCCATCTGGTCACGCATTACTTAAAAAAGTATGTGCTGATTCAGCAGACTACGAAGTAGTTATTCACGATTCATGGGCTGCACTTAACGCTACTTACGGTACTCCTGCAAAGCGTTTAGACGGAAAATCTGTGGGCTCTCTTGAAATTGGTAAAGGTAACTACGGTAACCTAATGGCACTTAAAAATGCTTACCCACATCTTAAAATTCTCCCCTCAATCGGTGGTTGGACATTATCTGACCCGTTCCATGGTTTTGTTGACAAAGCAAACCGTGACGTATTTGTTGCCTCTACAAAAGAGTTCTTACAAACATGGAAATTCTATGATGGTATCGATATTGACTGGGAATTCCCAGGTGGTGGCGGTGCAAACTCATCTTTAGGTGATACTGTAAACGATGGCCCTGCTTACATTGCATTAATGCAAGAACTTCGCGCGATGCTTGACGAGTTAGAGCTTAAATACAGCCGTAAATATGAATTAACATCAGCAATCGGTGTGGGTTACGATAAATTACAAGATGTAGATTACGGTGAAGCTGTTCAGTACATGGACAATATCTTCATGATGTCTTACGACTTCTACGGTGCTTGGGGTCCAAATACAGGCCACCAAACGGGTATCTACTGTGGCGCACACATCTCTGCAGACAAATGTGACGGTGTTGGCGAATTCGCTGGTAAACCTGAATACACATTAGATAACGCAACTAAGATTCTTCTTGCACAAGGTGTTCCAGCAAATAAATTAGTTGTTGGCGCTGCAATGTACGCGCGTGGATGGCAAGATGTTGTTGCTGAAAACGGTAACCCAATTGGCTCTGTTGGCTCACATATCAACTCAGCTGAAGGTAGCCCATTTAGCGGCTCTTTAGGTGGCTCTGGTACTGACGTAAATGAAGCAGCTTGGGCATGGGAAGCAGGTATCATGGATTACCGTGGTGTGCTCAAATTCTTACAAGCAAATCAAAATGCAATCGTTGGTTGGGATGATGTTGCAAAAGCATCTTATGTATGGGATGAAGTAAGCCGTACACTACTTACTTACGATACAAAAAAATCTGTACTTGCTAAAGGTGACTACCTACGTAGCTTAGGCCTTGGTGGTATCTTCTCTTGGGAAATTGATGGCGATGGGAATGGCGAGATTTTAAACGCGATGAACCAAGCTGTTCTTAACCCACAAGGTACAACTGATTGGTCTGGTCCTGTTATTGTTACGCCAACCCCTGTGGTAGTTACACCGACTCCTGTGGTAGTTACGCCGACTCCTGTGGTAGTTACACCGACTCCTGTGGTAGTTACACCGACTCCTGTGGTAGTTACACCGACTCCTGTGATAGTTACACCGACTCCTGTGGTAGTTACGCCAACCCCTGTGGTAGTTACGCCAACTCCTGTGGTAATTACGCCTACTCCTGTGGTAGTTACGCCAACTCCTGTTATCGGTGACGTAACCATATTTGTTCCTGGTAAAACGAAAGTAAGCAATGGTGATGTTGTTTCTTACAATGGTTCATGTTTTGAAGCAAAAAATAACCCAGGTTTATGGGAAACGCCCTCTGCCGCATCATGGTTCTGGACTGAAGTACCCTGTGAAGGCGGTAGTGTAGTTACACCTACACCGGTCGTCGTTACCCCTACTCCTGTTGTTACTCCTACTCCTGTCATAGTGACACCAACGCCTGTTGTTACTCCAACACCTGTAATTGGTGATTCAACTTGGAATGCAGGAACGGTTTACAACAATGGTGATACTGTTATCGTAAACGGTACAACTTATGTTGCTGGCTGGTGGACTAAAGGCCAAGAGCCTGGCACAACTGGCGAATGGGGTGTATGGAAAGAGGTTAAATAACCTTTCTATAAACTAACCATACAAAGGGATGCTACGGCATTCCTTTTTTTTGATCAAAAAAGGAAAAATAAGTTATATACCCAAACGACTTGATAATATTTCGCATCTAGCTCATCGCACTTCAAACTGCAAAATTGAAGGTTTGAAAGTTGTCATTAATTCTACTCGTTAAAGTACTACCAATTTCGGGAAGGGTAAGGCTAAAAAACTCATTAATACTCTGTCGAAATTCTTTTGCTGTTGCAAAGTATTTATTGTTTCTTGCATATTCACTCATCACCTTCCACAGTCGCTCTATAGGATTTAAATTAGGGCTATAAGGAGGTAAATAGTGCAATTCAATACCCAACTCCTTAGCCGCTACTTTTACTAACTCACTGCGGTGGTAGCCAGCTCCGTCAAGTATTAAATGAATG
>NZ_ATUO01000136.1 GCF_000420245.1 Psychromonas hadalis ATCC BAA-638
TGATTGAGTAATAGCTAGCTATTGCGATTGAATGCAACGTCGCTATTTATTATTTTAACCAACAAGATAGATCAGATACTTATGCGGATTGGTATTACTGTCCAAAAATTCATTATTGTGGCTGGATTGATAAAATGTTTCATCGCTCTCTTGCTGATTTTTAGTGAGCATAATTTTCCTTATTTGCGTTGGGGATGATAATGCCAATATATTTTTCTTTTGATGCGGATGTGTTCATTTCTTGGCACAACTCGGTAGTGACTTCAAGCGGCCATGGTTTATAAGTAAACGAGCTTGCGCCCCGTAGGGTAAGGCAACTTACACCAATCTACGTCATTATAAAATTTCGACTTAGAATGCCTCGTATCTCGACACAATTTACCTTGCTGATGTGAGTGCAATCTTTGCCCCCAACGCAACGAGCAGTGTTCCCGAGACGCCCTCTAATACGCGTGAGTATTTTTGCGCTTGAGGAGAGCGAAATAGCATCGTACCAAGCACGGCATATAATAAATTACAGATAGTTGCTAGCAGACTAAATAACAGTCCCAGCATTAATAGATCTTGTGTAATGGTGCTTGAAGATGGATCAATAAATTGCGGTAAAAAAGCGATAAAAAAGAACGCCACTTTGGGGTTGAAAACACTTATTATCACCCCCTGTCTAAAAACATTAACCGGTAGCTTCGTTGTTTTTGTAGAGATCATTTCACTGCTATTTTTATAACAGTTAAACAGTGCAGATAAACCTAAATAAAGGAGATAAGCAGCCCCTAAATATTTGATCAATGTAAAAACAAAAGCAGAGCTTGCAATCAATGCGGAAAGCCCAAAAACAGCGCTCACGGTATGAATCAGATAACCTATCCCTAAACCAAATGAAGCTTTAATACCTCGTTTCATATTACCTTTTACAGTACTAGTCACAATGTAAATAACATCAGGCCCAGGAATAAGATTTATTGACAGAGAAACAGTGGTAAACAGCAGTAGCGTATTAATATCCATTTGAAGCCATACTCCATATTAAAGAAAATATTGTAAAAAACTAACAAGGCAAAAATAATCTCAAAAAACAACCGCTTTTGCAAGGTCACCTCCCGTTGCTTTACGATTATAATTTCATTAAGCTTTCGCTTTTTGCATACTATTTTTAAAAGGTGTGCTTAACTGAAAGAATATTTATTTGTTGATAATCAGTAACAACAACCATAATGGTAATATTATGAAAAACAACCCCCTATTTTCATTCAAGTGGTATGAAAGTCTACAGTTTAAAATGTCAGCCATCTTTTTCTTACTTTTCCTCTTTATCACTTTCTCTATATTTATGGTACTCAATACATTTGGCCACAAATTGATTGAAGAGGGAGCTTATCTGCGTTTGAATGAAGCAAATAGCAAGGTTGTTTCTAAGTTAGAAAAACACACCATATTAAGCGCAACATTAGTTGATGCAATGGCAAATATCGCTGAAAAATTACCCAATGATATTAATGTATACAAAAAGCTAATATTACAATTAGTTGATTACAAGGGAACTGAAACTTTTATTGCTGGCGGGGGCATTTGGCCTGCTCCCTACCAGTTCAATGAAAAAATAGAGCGACATAGCTTTTTTTGGGGACGTAACCCATTTGGAGATCTTGAATTTAATGATGGTTATAACCAGTTACAAGGCAATGGTTACCATAATGAAGAGTGGTACGTACCAACCACTCATCTTTTAGAGGGTGAGCTATATTGGTCTAAATCGTATACGGACCCCTATTCACTGCAACCGATGGTGACCGTCAGCGCACCTTTGATAAAAGACAAAAAAAATATCGGTGTGGCCACTATCGATCTTAAATTAGAAGGATTACAACAACTATTAAAAAAAGTGACTCATGCCTTTGGCGGTTACGCATTTGCAATTGATCGCAATGGACGATTTTTGTCTTATCCTGATAACCAACAAGTGATATCAACAATAACAAACAGAGATGGCAGTGAATTAAAGTCGTTTATCACTTATCAAGAGCTTGCAAAAAAACAGCCTCTATTTAATCAATTTGCCGATATATTAACAGCGCAACGTCAGCAACAACTGCAAAATCTAAATACGACAAGCCAATACAGTGAAAACTTATCAGCCACCTTGGCATTAGACAGTTATCAGATAGACCCAAAAGATGCGAAAATGATTGTCGCCTCAATGCTCTCTTCACGCAAAGATCGCCATAACAATATATTCAAAACCAACAACCTGTTGTTAGAGAATGACGCTTTACTCAATGAAACAGTTTTTGTCTCTATCTCAACAATGCCAGATACTTACTGGCGAATAATCACAGTGATGCCCTACAGTAAAGGCATTGAAAAAATTTCAGCCACCTACAACCAACTCATGTTATCCACACTGATAGCAATCGTATTAACACTGTTTATTCTTTGGCTATTTATTCGTTACATCGTTACCTCGCCAATTAGCCGCCTTGCAAAACAGGTACAATCACAAGTTGATGATAATTGTCACCTGATAAATGATGGAAATACGCAACTCTTTAGCACTGAAGCAAAAGGAGAAATCAGCGCATTAGTGCAAATTTTTAATCAACGAACCCAGCAACTGTTGCATAGCCATAAAGAGATTGAAAAATTAGCCCATTTTGATGCATTAACAGGCTTACCCAATCGTCTCTTATTGATTAACCGTCTCAATGATAAATTAGCCAGTTGCAATAGGCAGCAATGTTATGGCGCGCTACTATTCATCGATCTGGATAATTTCAAATGGATCAATGATTCACTCGGCCATGATACAGGTGATCAGTTATTGTTGCGTGTCGCGGAACGGTTTACAAAATGTGTACGCAGCGAAGATACGGTTGCACGCTTAGGCGGAGATGAATTTGTGGTTTTAATCGTCAAAAATCACACCTATTCAAGGCAGTTAAATAATGAGTCAACCATTGTTGCCCGTAAATTAATTGACTGTATGCAAGCGCCCATTAAACTAAAAGGACACCAACATTATGTCACAATTAGTCTCGGTATTACTGTGTTTTCCAACCAAAACCGCAACTCCGATGAGCTACTTCGCCAAGCAGATAGTGCAATGTACCGTGCGAAAGAAAAAGGTAAAAATGGTTTTTGTTTCTTTAATAGTAAAATGCAAGAACAAGCAGATCGCCGTTTAGAGATTGAAGAGGCACTGCGCATTGCATTGGATAACGATGAGCTGTTTTTAGTTTATCAGCCCCAAGTGGATAGTCAGGGCATCTGCTTTGGTGCAGAAGCACTGGTGCGCTGGTTACATCCAGAAAAAGGGCTATTATCCCCCGTTGAATTTATTAGTATCGCTGAACAATGTAATTTAATCATACCGTTAGGAAAGTGGGTACTAGATCAAGCCTGCGCACAACTACAAGCTTGGAGTGACGAAGGTATTGAACTACAAAAAATATCGGTTAATGTCAGCCCTAAGCAATTCCGCCATATTAACTTTGTAAATACCGTGCGTGATGCACTGTCAAAATATCAGGTTGATGCAAATAAACTCACACTTGAGATAACCGAAGGCATTGTTATTGAAGACATTAAAGATACAATCAATAAAATGACCATATTAAAATCACTGGGTGTTTCTATCGCACTGGATGATTTTGGTACCGGTTACTCCTCGCTCAAGTACCTCAAAGAGTTACCCCTAAACCAGTTAAAAATAGATCAGAGCTTCGTACGTGATATCAACAATGATGCCAAGGACGCGATGATCGTTGAAACAATTATCGCCATGGCGACACATTTGGGTTTAGAAGTGATCGCCGAAGGTGTAGAAACAAGCAAGCAAGTCGCGCTGTTATTCGACAAAGGCTGTGATCAGTTTCAAGGTTACTATTTTTCTAGACCCAAAACAGCACAAGATTTCAGCACTTATCTAGTGGCACAATTAACATCAACGCAAGCTAATATCCACCCGATAATAGCTCAGCAAAAATACCCCCTACTTATTAAGTAGGCAAGTGGCTAATAGATTTGCAAAAAAATCATTGCCTTTTTTATTGGCAAAGGCGATATTCCGTTCAGGAATAGCATCAACATCCGGATGATTTTTAATCGCTTTTTCCATGCTTGTTTCACGGATAATATGCAGGGTTGGATAGGGGGAACGATTGGTATAATTAGAGGGTGAACTTTGTAACTCATCGGCAAAGCAATAATCGGGATGAAAATTAGCCAGTTGATAAACGCCCTCATAATCTTCTATTTCCAGCCGATCATTGGCCAATTCAACTAAGTCTAAAAAATCATAAAAACCTTCAAACCCAGTAGGCATGATAAACAGTGTCGTTTCTATTTGTTCATCTCCATCCAAAAAACGGCACTCTTCGATTAATGCCTGTAAAACACACTTTTTACTGGTGCTCTCAACCACGACATAACGAATCGAACCACGCTCCACCTCTCTGCGCGCAAAAGGACAAATGTTGTATTTCACAATCACATTACTCACCCAGTTTTGAGTATGAGTGATGATATCTTGGGTTGTGTTCATAGCGTTACCTTGGTGATTTTTTTGCGAATTTGATGCGCACATTCAGCGAGTACAATCGCACCAGCCGTTGAAACATTAAGCGAATTACCCATGCCAAACATGGAGATATGAATTTGTTGCTGTGTTAATTTCAATGCAGCTTCACTCACTCCCTTGCGCTCATTACCTAATACTAAAACACAGGGAGAGGGATAATTCACCTCTTTATAATCAACGGACTGATGGCATAACTCAACGCCAAAAACGGCATAACCTTGGTCTAATAAAATTTGTAAGCTTAATATGGTGCTATCACTGTATTCAATACACACCCATTTAGCTTCATTTCGAGAGGCTTTTCTCAGCTTCTTCTCTGAAATAGTCAGCGCCCCACAGATAATAATTTTTTCGATAGCGAACGCATCCGCCAAACGGATAAAAGCGCCAATATTATAGCTATTAGTGACATTATCTAACACCACTACTAAAGGGATTTTAGGCTGATTTAAGTATTCATCACGCAAGGGTTTGTTTTCTCTGAGCTGTTCTTTACTAAGTTGTATTTCTGACGACATGATATCTACTTTTATTAAATTCGATGAAAAAAATGTACAAATTGAATTTACAGTAAAATGCATTCGCTTTCAGAAAATAGTGTCAGCTTTATCTCAAAATAAAGGGGAAATCGTAAAGGTCATTAAGTCAACGCAGTAACTAAATTACGCAACCATAGATGGCTTGCTTACTGCTATTTAAGCTCATAATCACCCATAAATTAACACATCACCTTAAACACAAAAAGGCAATTTAAAGGCTGACAACAGATAAATATGATCTCGCGGCTGATATTGCCTGAGGATTAATCGATTGAGTGGTTATCTTCGATTTGTAACCTGTTTATTCCCTGTATCGTCTAGGTCGAATCAAATAAAATGTATCTATCCCTCCTCATCAGTTAAAATAAGATATATAAATATATTCGCGCTCATGCTTTTAGTACCCCATGAGCCATAAGAACAAAACAAAAGGCAGTAAAAAAATGAGTAGCACAACAATACAGTGGTTTCCCGGGCATATGCACAAGGCACATAAAGAGATTAAAGAGGTATTACCACAGGTTGATATCATTATTGAAGTGGTTGATGCACGTATTCCTTATAGTAGTGAAAATCCGTTAATCGCCTCTATTCGTGAGAAAACCCCCTGTATTAAGGTATTAAATAAAGCGGACTTGGCCGATCCAGAAATAACCGCACTGTGGATAGACTACATTGAAAAAGAAGAGGGGGTCAAAGCGCTGGCTATCACCACCACAAAAACAGAGCAGGTGCATCAAATTACTAAGCTTTGTCAGCAGATGTTACCCAATCGTTTAAGCCAAGATAAACAAATTCGTGCCATGATAATGGGTATTCCAAATGTCGGTAAATCGACCATTATCAATATATTAGCGGATCGTCTCATTGCCAAAACAGGTAATGAACCGGCAGTAACAAAAAGCCAACAACGTATCCGACTACCCTGTGGCATTATGCTCACGGACACACCGGGGTTTTTATGGCCAAAAATTGAAAACCAACACTCTGCTTATCGTTTAGCCGTCACCGGTGCGATTAAAGACACGGCCATTGAGTATGAAGATATCGCTTATTATGCGGCGGAATATCTGATTAAACATTACCCTGAGCGTTTAAAGAAACGTTATGAACTTGAAGTTGTCCCGGAAACAGATCATGAGTTGATGGAAGCGATTGCACTGCGCCGCGGTTGTTTACGTGCAGGTGGTCATTTTGATATCTACAAAGTATCGACTATTTTACTCAACGAGTTGCGCTCTGGTGCACTCGGCCCATTAAGCATTGAAACCCCCGAGATGGCAGAGGTTGAAAAAGTTGAAACAGCGGCGCTGATGTTAAAACAAGCAGAAGATAAAAAGCTAAAAAAAGAGGCACGTCGACGTAGAAGTCGTAAGAATAGATAACAGCTAGTTAACGTTGGGATAATTAAATCTGAACGTACATCAAATACAAAGAAAACTAAAGTCTGATCTCGTTAGTGCTTATTCTTAAAGGCATTCTCAGACTTTAGCTTTTATTGCGAATCACTTTAACGTTATCATCTACAGGGGTTTTTTAGCACATTGCATCAACACGATCGCTAAACGCTTCAACTGCACCTCATCTGCAATCCCAAAACGTAGTGCATCATTTTCATCCGTAAGGCGCACATAAACAGCGTGCTGGCACAGTTGCTGGTAAATAGCGGGCGCATTATTGAAAAAAGCAGTAATAAACAGCGCATTACTTTTTATAGATAATATAGGCAGCGTACTGTTAATTAATTGTTGCTGTTTTTGACTCTGTTTTTGCAATCGTTGCTTTTGTGCTGTTTGCCATTTTTTATCGTTAAGCGCGAGCTCGGTAATATACAGTGCAGGACCATTAACCGCCCACGGGCTGGTGCTATGCTTGATAAGTTCAAACCACTCTGCACTACAACATGCAAAACCGATACGCAGACCCGCCAAACCAAAAAATTTACCAAAAGAACGTAATACGATTACATTTGTTGTTTCTGCCTTTATATGCGCTACGAAACTATATTCAGGCGCAAAAACATCGGTAAATGCCTCATCGATAATGAGTAAGCTATTTTGTGCATGACACTGTTTTTGTAACGCGCTTAACTGCTTGATAGTAAAAATATCGGTCAGTGGATTATTAGGATTGATCACCACCACCACTGAATTTTGTTCAATGTTAGCAGGTAATGTTTGTTGATAAAAATGCAGTTGATAACCCGCTGTTTTCCATGCCTGCTGATGTTCTTTATAACCCACTTTAGGCAGGTAAACATGACTTGCTAAAGGCTGTTTTTCAGACCAAAGTTGTGGCAGTTTTTCAATTAGACTTTGACTACCAGAAAGTGGCCAGCAATATTTTGCTTGATAATAATTTTTTGCCACATCAATGAGTGACGCTGAAATAGTAGGCAGATCTTGCCAAACTGATAATGGAATATCAGGGATAGGATAACTAAAAGGGGCAATGCCCGTGGAAAGATCTAACCACTCTTTTTCTGGGATCTGATACTGTTTCGCGACACGACTTAACTGCCCACCATGTAAAATAGCCATTATCTTAAATACAACTCCATTATGAATACCATTATCAACCACACTACAACGGCTTGTTTTACCACGGTTAAGCTGTTTTTGATATGTTTGCTCTGCACCTGTTCACCTTCGCCCAATGGTGGTGATTCAACCTCTTTCCCAAAGTAGATTGCTTTCCCTCCTAAACGGACATTGATGAGTGTTGCTCCCGATGCCATGACCCAACCGCCGTTATGACTTTTGTAATGTTTACTTTGCCAATAAGCGTTGCTTAAAATTTGGGTAAATTTGCCACTAAAGCCCCCTAACAAGGCAAACAAGAGTGCGGTAATTTTTCCACTGATAAAACCTAACAAGTCATCTAAGCGTGCGCTGAATTTACCAAAATAGTTAAACTGCTCAGAGCGATAACCCCACATTGCATCCAAGGTATTGCTCAAGCGATGGATGATCACCAGTGGCGCGCCCCCGATCACAAAGTAAATTAGCGTCGCAGTGACTGCATCATGGCCATTTTCAAGCATCGACTCAGTGGTTGCACGGCTAATCGCTTTCTGATCTAGCTGACGGGTATCGCGACTAACAATATAACTGCAATAATGTTGTGCTTGTTTAAGATTATTATCTTGGAGAGAACGGTAGATCTGCTTGCCATGCAATTCAAGACTGTTCAAGGCAAGCGCCCAATAAACAATATAGATATTAATTATCACTAACAGGTAATAGGGAAAAACAACCGTTAGCCAACAATAAAGTAATGGAAGTGGCAAAACTAATAAACTCCATGCCACTATTCCGCCTAAAAAGCGCGTTGTTTTAGATCCATGGTTTAATTTTCGTTCAAGTTTTTTGGCTATTTTCCCAAACAAAACCAAAGGGTGAAAACGGATTGGCTCACCGAATAGATGATCAATTATTAATGCACTTATTAGCGTTACAGTGATCATCATAACAGTGAAAATCGCCCACGTTGATGATCATAACTCAGTGAAATGAGCTGACCATTTTTATAATCGTAACCCGTACTTAATTCTTCACAATCTTTAAACTGCGCCATAAAACAGCGCAGAACATCACCGTGGGTAATAATCAAATAGTTTTCATGGGGTGCTGATTGAAACTGTTGTTTAAGCGCGCATTCAAAACGTATTAAGATCTGTTTTGCGCTCTCTCCCTGCTCGGGCTTACAATCTGTTATCTGTGCAGTAATTTCAGTGTAATCATGATGTGACTGCATCTCAGGCGTTAATCTTCCCTGCCATAAACCAAAATTTCGCTCTTCAATTCCACGCACAACGGTATGTTTAACGTGTAGTAATTCACTGCAAATAGCAGCCGTTTGCACAGCACGTCCCAGTGAAGATGTGAGTATTTTATTGATATTAAGGCTTAAACACTGTGTTGCTAACTGTAAAGCTTGTTGCTTTCCTATCTTAGTCAGCGAGCTATCTAATTGCCCTTGAATGCGCTGTTCAATGTTCCACCGAGTTTGACCATGACGGGCAAGATAGAAGGTAGTTTTTTTATTCACTTTGTACTCTTATTAATGGAAAGCTATTTCAACGAAGTTAACATGTTATTGTCTAAATGACCCCGTGTATTTTAAAAAATAGTTTTAAAAAAAACGATAACAGAACTAAGGTTTTAGCTTAGATTCTGTTTTTAATATGAACTAAAACGTCGCTTGGACCTTAGTTCAGTCTTATGAGTGGGTAAGATTTTTTAGTCCTGCTTGGTTGCCAAGGCGAAGCTGAAGCATCACGTCCGAATAAAGTAACTTCAGTCCTGCTTA
>NZ_ATUO01000137.1 GCF_000420245.1 Psychromonas hadalis ATCC BAA-638
GTTAGAAAGCATCGATTGAACCAGTTAGACCTTCAACTTTCTGCCTAGAACCTGCTCACCTCACAGCTTGCTGAATTTTGCACCTTGAATGATAACGGGTATATATCCAGAACAGCCGTTTTGATGTAAAGCTACAGAACCTGCAACTACACTAGCTGAAAGTGCTTTGCCTTTTTACGGTAGCGATTATATTTTTCAATAAGTTCCGTTTTTGATAAGTCTTCATCACCGAAAAAGAAACCATCACTTGCGACTATGTCTTGATAATGTAACTCAATAATATTCAAAACCAAGTCCGCTTTTCTAAGCGTATCGGGGGTACAAGATTGACCGTGCAAGTCATCAAGCAGGTCGAGTAGATTAGAACGGAAACTTTCAAGTAGATAGAGTTCTTGTAAAGCATTATCACTCAACAATGCTTCTTGCCAGCAATGATTCATTGCCCGTTGTCGCGCAATCACTTCATCGTTAGCGCCTAGCTCGATTAGATTGGTCAATTTGATTTGATAGGCCTTCAAAGCACACTGCTTTTCAATTCTATATAACTCAAATAAAGCATCACTACTTAGGTTGAGTGGATTTTTCAATAAATAATCAAAAAAGAAACGTGTCTCAAAACGTTCGACACCGTGAAATAAAGGAGCCGTTAATCCATTACTATTGAAGTGTTGCTTAGGATCAAAGCGATACATATAACCAAAATCAAACAGTTTAATTTCACCATGTGTATCAAGTAATATATTCCCAGAGGAAAAATCCCATTCAAATAATCCGCTAAGTTCAAGATTATCTATTGTCGAAAAGATTTGCTCAAATATATCCCGAGTTAGATGCAATAAGGGCTCCCCCTCTATCCACGGAGAAAGAATAATACCCTCTTTAAAATTAGCAAATTGAGTATCAACAATATGTTTAAACTTATCAGGTGCTTCTTGCTTTAGTTTAACTAAATCACGACGACGCTGAACTTCATTCAAAAAAGAAGTTTGTCCATCAATGTTATTGACTAAACTAACTGCTCGCTTTAATTTCAATGTCCAGCTTTGCCCACCTAACTGTAGATGATAAACGATCGCGGTAAGACCAGAAGTAAAGGTCTTCACAACATACTTTGAATCACTGGTTGTATTTTTGAGTTGCTGCAAAGTAAGAGGGAAACCCTGTAAGCTACCAACTTCTATGTTCTCTTCACTCTCGACAAAATTTTGCTGCGCCTGCTGACGTTGCTGTTCCATCTTCATTTCACCAATCTTAAATTTATTCAACAAGACTTAATCATCTTATACCACTGAAATATCATTAGCGAAAAACTAAACATTAAATCGATGTACCAACTCATTCTGTTGATGTGCAAGTTCATCTAACTTACTACTCACGTTGGCTACTTTTTCCATTGAAGCATTGTTGGCATCGGCAATCTGGCTGATGTCTTCTAAATTACGTGCAATCGAGACAGCTGTTGCGCTTTGCTCCTCAGCGGCACTCACAATATGGTAACTCATTTTACTAATTTCGATGATGTTTGCCTGAATATCCTCCATTGCACCATTAGCCTCGGAAGATTGCGACAAACTTTTATCCATCTCTATCACACAAGATTGCATCACCGATGAAGCTTGCTTGGAGCTATCTTGTAGGTTTTTAATCATCTCTTCTATTTCTGCCGTTGAATCTGTGGTGCGTTTTGCTAATACCCGTACTTCATCGGCAACAACAGCAAATCCTCGCCCTTGCTCACCCGCGCGGGCGGCTTCAATGGCGGCATTAAGTGCTAATAAATTCGTTTGTGCGGCAATATGACGAATAACATCTAATATTGACCCGATCTCACTACTCATATTTTGCACCGTTGCAACCACTTGAACGGATTCGTTAAGTTGCTCAGATAATTTATGGATAGTTGATATGTTATTACTCATCACCTCTCGCCCGGCTTGTGTTGCACTCTCAACATCACGCACTTTATCCATCGAGTTTTGCGCACTGGCTGCCACATCTCTCACAGAATGTTCCATCTCTGTCATCGCCGTGGCAACCGAGGCTGTCTGCTGACGTTGCTCATTTAAACGCGCTCTAGACTCCGCCATGGTAGATTGGTTTTGTGCGGCAACTTCTGCTAAATCTCCCGACGTCGCGCCTAATTTATGTAAGATATCCTGTAGATTAGAGGCTAAGGTATTGATATGAGTACTGAGTTGATTGAATTCGACAAATGTATTGCTATCAACACGCTGTGTCATATCACCCGCGGTTAACATTTCCAGTGTTTTAAGGATAGAAACAAGTGGTTTACGCACATTTCTTGCCAGTAACCAGCCGAGGAATAACGCAAAAGTTGTTACACCACTGCCCATTAAAATAGCTTGAGAATAACTGTTTTTATAAATTTCATTGGCACTGTTCAGTGCACTGTTCATCACTTGTTTGGATTCACTTCTAAAGGTTTCCAGAATGTCCATCGCTTGGTCAACTTCCCCCGCAAGCACGGCAATATTACGATACAACTCATTACTCGCCATTGCGTAATTGTAATGTAAATCAAGAATGCCCTCTTTTTCACCGACATCCTTACTGAATTGTGCAAAGGATTCTGAAAACTCATTTTTAAGCGCAGGCAACTTCTTGGTCAAACTAGCGTAAGCGCCTTTAAGTCGGGCAACACCGACCTTATTCGCTTTAATCGCTTTAGTAATTTTTTTGATATCAAAACTGGCAAGCGCATCGGACGTCACCGTTTCTGTATATTTAAGGCGCATAAAGTAGCTTTTAGAGATCATCTTCAGGGTAATATCATCCTCATTATTAACGAACTCTTTCATACCCGCGCGTAACTCTCCCTGTAATTTCTGAAAGCGACGAGATGCATCTTGCCGTGCTTGTTGCGTTGCTAACTGCGCACGGTAGTTATTCATTGCTTTATTCGATTCAGAAAAATAACGCTTTTCTAATGAAAATAACGCGTTTAATTGATCGCTTAATGCAGGAATATCAACAGATACCTCCGCTAATTTAGCCAGCGCCAAGCTGAAGTTTTGATGCGCGACTGAAAACTTACTTTCATAATCATCCATACGAGGTAAATCTTGGCTAGTCAGGAAATCCTTGAAAAATTTATCGGCCATTAATAGTTCAACACTGGTTTGATTAGCAAAAGTAACCAGCGGCAGTGCATCGCTATTCACGGATTCAAGTTGCTGATAAACACGGCTAGTGCCATTCAACATGAGCAGGACAGTGCTAATAAAGAGAATAACCATCAGCGTGAAACCCGCATACATGCGCCGAATAACCGATGTCTGACGCATTTTTTTTAAACGTTTAATTGCTTTCATATTCATTCCTAGAGAATAGTTCTCTTATGTAAATTCAAATGTGCAGATTCAAAAAATGGCCTGATACACGATTTTTTTAAAACTTTAGTTAAACTGAGGGGAGAGTATTGAACAAAATAAACAGTCACTACTCAGTCAAACAACCTGAGTAGTGACATGTTTTGTTAGCCTTTTACACCACCAGCGGTAAGGCCACCCACTAACCAACGTTGGGCTAATAAAAACACGCCGGTAATAGGTAAAGCAGAGAGCACGGCAGCGGCCGCAAAATCACCCCATAGATAGTTCTGAGGGTACAAGTACTGCTGCATACCAACGGCTAAGGTGTACTTATCAACGTCAGATAACAGCAATGAAGCAACCGGTACTTCTCCCACTGTTGCGATAAAAGAGAGGATAAAGACCACCGCAAGAATGGGCACTGAAAGTGGTAATAAGACCAGATAAAATGCCTGCCAAGGTGAAGCACCATCGATAGCAGCTGCTTCTTCTAGTGAACCATCTATGGTTTCAAAATAGCCTTTAATGGTCCACACATGTAATGCGATACCGCCCAAATAGGAGAAGATTAATCCACCATGTGTATTGAGTCCCATAAACGGTATGTACTGCCCTAACTTATCGAACAGCGCGTATATTGCCACCAGCGCTAATACGGCTGGAAACATTTGGAAAATCATCATTGACTTCAAAATAAGGCTTTTACCACCAAACTTCATCCGCGCAAATGCGTATGCCGACGTTGTTGATAAGGTAACAATGATCAGTGATGAGATGCCCGCTACTTTGATAGAGTTCCATAACCACAGCAGCACTGGGAATGGAGGTGGCGTTATGCTGCCATCTGCGTTAGTAACAGAAAATCCGAGTGCCAGTTTCCAGTGTTCCAACGATGGATTATCGGGAATTAAACTACCCGTCGCGAAGTTACCTTCACGAAATGAGATAGCGATGACCATTAATAATGGAAATATGATCACCGATAGACCGATCCAAAGAGCAATATGAGTGCCCCATACGCGGTATTTTAAATCTTCGCCTTGTACCATTGCCATGTTAATTCTCCTTAGTCTTGATCAAGTTTTGTGAAACGCAGGTTGAGCAATGACAGACCGCCAACCAATAGAAAGATAATCGTTGCGATTGCACTTGCCAGACCAAAGTCTTGGCCACCCGTGCCTTCAAATGCGATTCGGTAGGTATAGCTCACCAATAAATCGGTGTAACCTGCAGGCTCAGAGGTGCCAATCATATTGGGACCACCACCTGTTAGCAGATAAATCATCACGAAGTTATTGAAGTTAAACGCAAAGCTCGCGATTAATAACGGTGTTAATGGTTTAAGCATTAACGGCACAGTGATTCTGGTAAAACGTTTTAATACGCTTGCGCCATCAATAGCAGATGATTCATAAAGGTCATCTGGAATTGCTTTTAATAACCCCATACAAAGAATCATCATGTAAGGAAAACCAAGCCAAGTATTGACAATGACCACCATCGTTCTCGCTGTGACAGGATCAGAGAACCATGAAGGACTGATACCAAAGATGGCTTCTAACACCATGTTGAGCTCACCAAAACTCTGATTAAACAGACCTTTAAAAATCAAGATAGAGATAAAGGCAGGCACGGCATAGGGCAGTATCAGTAATACACGGTAAACAGAGCGTCCTTTCAACTCTTCCCACTGCACAACACTGGCTAATACCAAACCAATAATCAGGGTTAAGAAAACCGATAACGCAGAGAACGCCACCGTCCAGATAAAGATACTAATAAATGGCTCTTTAATACCCTCATCTTTCCATACACGTTCAAAGTTCGCAGTGCTTACATTTACAACGAAACCAGGTGAGATGGTACTGCCAATAAATTCGCCATTATCATTAATAGGCTGATAGAAACCGACTTCCATATTTGGCTTAAGGTTTTCTCCTGTCTCATTGTTAATGAGTGTTTTACCATCGGATTGCATCGTGTATAGAGGAGCAACAGCCGCAAATTTACGCAGACCACTCATACGGATATTGTCACCCTCTGGCATCGCCAAATAAATCAAATTCAGCATCGCACTATTTTTGATGATCGCTTTAATTTTTTGCTTTTCACCCACGACCTGATCAACAGCGTTCAGCATAAGATTAAACTCTGTTGTTTTATCCATTGTAAAATCATCAGAAGAAAGAAGTTGCTCACCATCGGTGATAAATATGCGGTAACCCTGTTGTGTTTTGTATAAGTTAAATGGGTAGCTTTCACCTCTTTGGAATGTTCTGTCTATCAGAACCGATTGTGCTCGCTCAATAGAGAGCTGATTTTTGGCACTGTAGTTGGTGAATGCCAGACTGGTTGTGTAGACAAGTGGAAATAATATAAACAGAATCATGCCCGCAACACCCGGGTAGATATAACGGTATGCGTATGTCTTTTTACTACCAAAAACATACAGTGCCAGAGTGGTTAATACTAAGGTGAGTAGCGCAAAAGCAAGCTCACCGCGAGAATACATTAAGATGGTGACATAACCATTTACAATTCCAACCAACACCAAAATCGCCCATTTAATAAACACGGCTCGGCTGATAGGATTTGTAGTTGCTGTCGTTGCAACGACACCTTTAACTGATTGCATAAAAAAAACCTACTAACAAAAATATAAAACAAGGAGGATATCCCCTCCTTGAAGGGTTAAAAATGAGGCTATTGCGAACCTCGATTTAACATTACTTAACCATCTGTTTTTCTGCATCTGCAAGCGCAGCATCTACAGTTTGACGGCCATCTACTATGTTACTAATGGCGGTTTTAACACTGCCCCAAAAAGCGCCCATCTCTGGAATATTTGGCATAATTTCACCATTAAGTGCGTTGTCCATTGTTGCAGAAATACGCTTATCTGAATTTAGCTCAGCTTGGAAGGAGCTAAGTGCAACCGCACCCAGAGGTTTGTCGTTATTAACACTGCGCAGACCCTCGTTGGTTAATAGGTATTGCTCAATAAACTCAACAGCAACATCTTTGTTAGGTGACGCACTGCTGATACCTGCTGTCAGTACACCAACAAAAGGTTTAGATACCTGACCATTAAATTTAGGCAGTGTGGTCACCCCATAGTTGATACCCGCTTTATCAAGGTTACCCCAAGCCCAAGGACCATTAATGGTCATCGCGACGTTACCTTTAATGAACTCAGACTCAGAGATTGAATAATCCATATCTGGTGAGATAATTTTTTTAGCAATCAAGTCTTGGATAAAGTTCATCGCAGATTTAACGCCGGGCTTATTAATACCCGCATCTTTAACATCGTAACCATCTACCGTGTATTGATACGCGTAACCACCATCAGCACCCATCAGAGGCCACGTGAAGTAAGGTTCTTTGAGGTTCCACATGATTGCAGACTTGCCGTCTTTTTGAAGTTTCTTATGTAGCGCTTCAATCTCTTCCCATTTTTTAGGAGGGTTAGGCAGTAAGTCTTTGTTATAAATAAGCGATAACGATTCAATCGCAACCGGATAACCAACGAGTTTGCCCTTATAAGTAACCGCATCCCATGCTAAATCGACAATCCCCTGTTTAATTGCTTTTGAAGGTTTAACTTCAACTAACAGACCCGCTTCTGCATAACCACCAAAACGGTCGTGCGCCCAAAATATGATATCTGGACCATCACCCGCTGCGGCCGTTTGTGGAAACTTATCTTGTAGTGCATCTGGGTGAGCGACCGTTACCTTGATACCAGTATCAGCTTCAAATCTTTTACCTACCTCAGCAAGGCCGTTATAACCTTTGTCGCCATTAATCCAGATAGTCAATTGACCTTCTTCAATCGCCGCGTAAGCATTAAGTGAACCAAGGGCAGCCATAGTGCAAATGGCGAGTGTAGTGAGGGTTTTTTTCATGTTTAATATCCTTTTAAAATTACAATGTCGACTTATCTAGTTGCTTTCACATTAGAAAAGCCATATTTGGAGCATGCAGTATCCATAAGATTTATCTTCAGCTCATCATCCCAGCCCCTACACCCTTTTCATTTGCAATGAATTCCCTAGTTCCCTCTTCAATAATAAGTGAGACAGATCACAAAACGATTGGTTTTTGTGATCCAGACGACAATAAATAGATTGGTAATTTTGAAGTTGATCTTACTTTGTCTTTATTGCGGATCTAAGCCTCCACCCCACTACTCCTCCTTCAACTTTTTGACTTAGGAGGATGCAACACAGACAGCAATTCAACAAAATGCATACATTCAAAAATTTGCTACGGTCAGCATGTATTCAATCACTGATGCGTACGACAACTTATCAACATTAATCAAGGACAAACCAATGACCAGCGTCACGTTAAAAAATTTATGCAAGGCTTACGACGACGTACTAATTTCTAACAATATCAACCTCGTCGTTAAAGAAGGCGAACTTGTCGTTTTTGTAGGACCATCAGGCTGTGGTAAATCAACGCTTTTACGCTGTATTGCAGGACTTGAAGACATCACATCAGGGGATCTATATATAGGAGACCAACGCATGAATGATGTTGAACCATCAAAGCGTGGCGTAGGCATGGTGTTTCAGTCATATGCTCTGTATCCACATCTTAACCTCTACGACAATATGTCTTTTGGCCTCAAACTGGCCAAAGCTGACAAAGCTGAAATTGAGAAACGCGTCTCTCATACGGCTGAAATTTTACAGCTAGGTCACTTGCTTGAGCGATACCCCAAAATGCTTTCAGGGGGTCAACGTCAACGTGTCGCCATCGGCCGTACATTGGTTTCTGAGCCAAACGTATTTTTACTTGATGAGCCGCTGTCTAACTTAGATGCGGCATTGCGTGTCAATATGCGCAGTGAAATTACTAAACTGCAACGTCGACTTGGTTGCACCATGATCTACGTAACACATGATCAGGTAGAAGCAATGACAATGGCAGATAAAATTGTTGTTCTCGACGCCGGGTCTGTTGCTCAGATGGGCCGTCCACTTGAGTTATATCATTACCCGATTAATCGTTTTGTGGCTGGATTTATCGGTTCACCTAAGATGAATTTTATCAGCGTAAAAATTTCAGAGGTAGAAGACAATCAAGTAATGGTACAGCTGTCTAGCGGTGAAACTTTCTGGATTCAAGTAGAAGGGGAAACGGTTAATAAAGGTGATCGTATGTCTTTGGGTATTCGCCCAGAACATTTATTAAATGCACAAGATGCACAAGTAACCATTGCCGGTGATGTGCAAATGGTAGAAAAACTGGGTAACGAAACGCAGATATATCTGCATCTTGATGACGCGGATGCCGACGTTATATTTCGTGCGCCAGATACTATTACGGTAGAAATTGGCAGTAAGTTTCATATTGGCTTGACTGCACACCGCTGTCACCTATTCCACAGTGATGGCAGAGCATGCCGTCGTTTACATCGAGAGGATGGTGTTGATTACGACCGAATGTTAGAAGAGATGTAAGCTCCTTCCGATGAGTAAAAAAAAAACCTTATCAGCAATGATAAGGCTTTTTTTTTATTTACAAAGCAAATAATATTCCGCAGTAAAAAGAGCGAGCTTGTAGATGGAAGTGAAACTTTAGTTTCATCTTGAAAATGGCGAAGCTGAAGCATCACGTCCAATTTACTTTTTAGATTTGTACACAAATGTAATATTTTCAAAGCTTCATATTGGACGTAGGAGCGAATTGAACATCAGTTCAGTCTCATGAGCGGGTAAGCTCTGCAAACCCTTTTTTCAGTCCTACCTTATTAACTAAGGCGCAGCTAAAGCAGCACCTCCCCAAAACAATAAAAGCAAAGATGATAAGCAGGGCAAACGGGTTTAAAACAAACAGAATGAGTTTGCTTTCTGGTCAGTTGTTAATTCAAGCATCAAAAGGCAGGACTAAAGTCCCACTTCCGATGAATAATTAGCTTACTTTTGGGAAGTGGGACTTTAGTCCTGCATGTTTTCATTTATATAAATAGAGACTAAT
>NZ_ATUO01000138.1 GCF_000420245.1 Psychromonas hadalis ATCC BAA-638
ACTAATATCTGCGTTGCATTCAATCGCAATAGCCGGCTATTACTCAATCATGCGCCTTGACCTTAGTAATTTACCCTGCGTAAAACCTGATCATTATATTAAGCGGAATGGTATTACTCTTTTCTGCTGTTATTCTTTACATGTTTTTACACTTTAAATTTAGCAATATCTGCTTGCATTATTTCAGCCAATTTCGCTAGTTCGGCACTCGCCTCACTACTCTGCTCAGCCCCTGATGCAGTTTGCTCAGAGATATCACTAATCGCAGTAATATTACGATTTATCTCCTCAGTCACAGAGCTTTGTTGCTCGGCGGCGGTGGCAATTTGTGCATTCATATCATTAATTTGATCTACGCTGGTGGTGATTTTGGCCAATGCATCACCCGCTTTCTGCGCCTCTATTGCGGTCACTTTCGCATTTTCAGCACCTTCTATTAAACGCTGTGTCGATTCTCGACTGCCCTGTTGTAAACTCTGGATCGTCTGCTGTATCTCTTGTGTAGATTTTTGAGTGCGACTTGCCAACGTACGCACTTCATCGGCAACCACAGCAAATCCTCGCCCTTGCTCACCTGCTCGGGCAGCTTCAATGGCTGCATTTAAAGCGAGTAAATTTGTTTGCTCAGAAATACTTTGAATCACCTCCACCACACTGCCGATATCCTCTGCATGTTGCGCTAATTGTTGCATCGACTCAACTGACTCCTGCATCTCAGATGATAAATTTTCAATCATTTGAATACTCTCTTTCACCACTTTCTGTCCTTCTGTCGCTGCTAAATCAGCTTCTGCTGAAGCTTGTGATGCTGAACTGGCACTTTGTGCCACCTCATGTACTGTTGCAGTAAATTGATGAATAGCAGTAGCAATCAGTTGAGTTTGCTGTTGTTGATCAATAATATTTTGTTTGGTTTGCTGGGCAACCGTGGCATTCTCTTCTGCAGAACGGGTTAATTGTGAGGTTGATTGGTAAGTTGATAACACAATACTTTGAAAGCTTTCTACAATTTTGTTCACGTGGTTTGCAATATGAGAAAACTCATCATTGCCACTTAAATTAATGCGCTGAGTCAGATCACCTAAAGCAATTTTATTAGCGGTCTCTTCAAGCTGAAACGAAGCACTATTTACACGCTTAATAATCAGTAAAGATACAAATGATACAATCGCCATACTGGTCAATACCAATATAATAACGGTAATTAAAAAACGATCGATATTATCATTCGCCTGTTCAAAATTTTCTTTGCCTTCTGCCACCTGTAGCGCTAAAAAAACTTCTGCTTCTTTTTTGACCAACTTAAACACTGGATTTATCTTTTTTAATAAAATGATATTCGCTTTTGTATAATCACCTTGTTGTAGTGCATCTAAAGCCAAGTTAAAACCTTGATCTGTAATTTTATCAAGATGACTGGCCAGCTTTTCAACTTGTCTTCGCTCCTCGTGTGATAAATCAGAACTTAAAATTTCATTATCAATAATATGATGTAATAACTGAATGGAATCTTCAATGGCATTGATATGTAATTCAATGCGATGATCATGAAATTTAACAACTTCAGAATTGGGATCATGTTGAAACGAAAATAATAACTCACTTCTAGCGTCGCCTAATTCATCTAAAATTTTCCCTGCACGGATAGCTTGTTGCATTCCTTGTGTATAAAGGTCTTCAATCGATTCTGTCGCTTGTTGCATGCCAGAGATTCCTTGATATGCAATAAGTAACAATGCCATTAAAGTTATCAATACACTACTTTTTAAACGAAAACTTACCGACTGTAACTTTCCAGAAAATGCTGATTTTTTATTTTTATTATACATTTCTAATACCTCATTTATGACTGTTATAAAATAGACTATTAACTGTAGCTAAGGGTATAAAAAAAGATGACGTTCAGATTGACCTGAATCAACGAAGCTAAAAAAGTTAAAATTTATCATTAAGTTACCTGCCTACTTTTAGCAAAAATGTGATCGCAGTTGAAAAAAACAGCAACTTTTGCTATAAAGACACACTTTTAAAAAATAAAGCTCCCTTTTAACTATGAAAAATAGCCACGATATCCCTTCACTAAATTCAGGAAGAAACTAATGAACGGTGCTAACTTTGTTGTTCACGCATTAAAACAACACAATATCAGCCAAGTTTTTGGCTACCCCGGTGGCGCTATCATGCCACTTTATGATGCACTTTATGATGGTGGCGTTGATCATCTTTTATGTCGCCATGAACAAGGCGCTATTATGGCAGCCATTGGTTACGCACGTTCAACGGGTAAAGTTGGCGTGTGTATCGCAACCTCAGGCCCGGGCGCAACTAACCTGATAACAGGGCTTGCTGATGCAATGATGGATTCAATTCCAATCGTCGCGATTACCGGCCAAGTTGCCAGCCATTTAATTGGTACGGATGCTTTCCAAGAGATAGATGTATTAGGGTTATCACTTGCCTGCACCAAACATAGTTTTATGGTGCAAAGTGCTGATCAGTTAGGCCCTATCATTGAGCAGGCATTTGAACTTGCGAGTTCAGGTAGACCCGGCCCGGTTTTAATTGATATCCCAAAAGATATTCAGCTTGGTGATGCGCTAAATTTTTCCCCTATTCATGCAACAAAAACACCTAACACAATCAATAAAGTTGCCATTAACAGTGCGCGAGAAATGATTGAAAATGCGAAAAAACCACTGCTTTATATCGGTGGTGGCGTGGGCATGGCACAAGCGGTTGAACCGTTACGCCAGTTTATCAAAAAATCAAAAATCCCCAGCGTTTGTACCTTAAAAGGGATTGGTGCAGTTAAGCATTCCTCTCCCTACTTCATGGGTATGGTCGGCATGCATGGCAGTAAAGCCTCCAACTTTGCCATTCAAGAATGTGATCTGTTAATTGCCATTGGTGCACGTTTTGATGACAGAGTAACGGGTAAATTGGATGAATTTGCGCCGCATGCAAAAGTGATCCATCTTGATATTGACGCTGCTGAAATTGATAAACTGCGCACGGTTGAACTAGCCATGACCGATGACCTTAAACAGATCTTGCCACTGCTTGAAACCACAACCTCTATCGGGGAGTGGCAAAAGCATATCTTAAAAATGAAAGTCGATTTTGCTAATCGTTATGATCACCCCGGTGATGCTATTTATGCGCCTGCAATGTTACGCCAACTTGCAGAGATGCAACCACGTGATACGGTTATCTGCACGGATGTTGGTCAACACCAAATGTGGGTTGCGCAACATATGTTTGTAGACAGACCTGAAAATCATATCTCCAGTTCAGGATTAGGCACCATGGGTTTTGGTATTCCAGCAGCGGTTGGCGCACAAGTCGCGCGTCCCGATGATACCGTTATCGCCGTGTCTGGTGATGGCTCATTTATGATGAATGTGCAAGAGCTTGGTACGATTAAACGTAAAAAATTGCCCGTTAAAATTTTGCTGATTGATAACCAACGCTTAGGCATGGTGCGTCAGTGGCAAAAACTGTTTTTTGATGGCCGTTACAGTGAAACAATTCTCACCGATAACCCCGATTTTGTGACACTGGCAAGTGCCTTTGATATTCCCGGTGAAACGATTGCAACTAAATCTCAATTACAAGGCGCCTTAAGTCGTTTGCTTGACAGTAAAGGAGCTTATTTACTACACGTTTCAATTTCAGAAGAAGAAAATGTTTGGCCACTCGTCCCACCGGGTGCACCGAACGACAAAATGATGGAGAGCTTATAATGAAATCATTACTGATCATTCAAGGTGATAACAGCCCAGAGTTATTAGAGCGTCTATTACGCGTGGTACGTCACCGTGGTTTTGCGGTGCAAAATCTCAATGCAGAAATCTCTAAAAACGGGCAGGCTTTACACCTCACACTCACCGTTTGCAGTGAACGTAAAATTAGTTTGTTAACCAAGCAACTGGAAAAAATTTTTGGCATCACTAAAGTGGCAACACTTAGCCAAGAAGCAAGGGTTAAAGTCAGTGCATAGTTAGAGACCAGAACCACTGCATATGCTAACGCTCACTTTCAAAGTGGTTCGGTATAGTTGTTAATAATAAAGTAATCTGCTTAAATCAGATCAAGTGAAACATAAAAAATAGAGTAATAACTCAACACCTCATTAATCATTGAGGTGTTTTATCCCAAATAGAAAGGAATTTAAAATGCCAGATTACCGTTCAAAAACCTCCACACATGGCCGTAACATGGCAGGTGCTCGTGCATTATGGCGCGCAACAGGCGTAAAAGATGAAGATTTCGGCAAACCTATCATCGCCATTGCAAACTCATTTACCCAATTTGTACCCGGTCATGTGCATCTTAAAGACATGGGACAGTTAGTCGCACGTGAAATTGAAAAAGCGGGCGGTATTGCCAAAGAGTTCAATACTATCGCCATTGATGATGGTATCGCAATGGGTCACTCAGGCATGTTATACAGTTTGCCTTCACGCGATCTGATTGCTGATTCTATTGAATATATGGTTAACGCGCATTGTGCCGATGCGATTGTTTGTATCTCTAACTGTGACAAAATCACACCGGGCATGTTGATGGCGGGTTTACGTCTAAACATTCCAATCATCATGGTCTCTGGCGGTCCAATGGAAGCAGGTAAAACCAAACTTTCTGATCAATTGATTAAACTAGACTTAGTTGACGCAATGGTCATGGGCGCGGATAAAAACGTTTCTGATGAAGATGTAGCAAAAGTGGAGCGCAGTGCTTGTCCTACTTGTGGCTCATGCTCAGGCATGTTCACTGCTAACTCAATGAACTGTTTAACCGAAGCATTAGGCTTATCGCTACCGGGTAACGGATCAATGCTCGCAACACATGCAGACCGAGAAGCGCTATTTTTAGAAGCGGGTCGCCGTATTGTTGAGATCACCAAACGCCATTATGAGCAAGATGATTACAGCGTATTACCACGCTCAATTGCCTGCAAACCGGCTTTTGAGAATGCCATGGCACTCGATATTGCCATGGGTGGTTCAACCAATACCATTTTGCATCTATTAGCCTGCGCACAAGAAGCTGAAATTGATTTTAATCTCAATGATATGGATGCCATGTCACGTCGTATTCCTCAACTGTGTAAAGTTGCCCCTTCTACCCCGAAATACCACATGGAAGATGTGCATCGTGCAGGTGGTGTGATGGCGATTTTAGGCGAGCTCGACAGAGCGGGGTTCTTAAACAGTGATATTCCGACTATCTTAAATATGACCATGAAAGAGCAGTTAGCAAAATACGATATTATGCAAACACAAGATCCCGCGATTATCGATTTCTATCGTGCAGGCCCTGCTGGTATTCGTACTGTTAAAGCATTTAGTCAGTCTTGTCGCTGGGAGACAGTCGATAACGACCGTAAAGAGGGTTGTATTCGCTCACTAGAAAACGCGTTTAGCACTGAAGGTGGTTTAGCGGTTTTATTTGGTAATATGGCCGTTGATGGCGCGGTGGTTAAAACCGCAGGTGTTGATGATGACAACCTTACCTTTACTGGTGTTGCAAAAGTATACGAAGATCAAGATGATGCTGTAACCGCCATTTTAGGTGGAAAAGTCGTTGCGGGTGACATAGTGGTTATTCGTTATGAGGGTCCACAAGGTGGTCCGGGTATGCAAGAGATGCTTTACCCAACAACTTATTTAAAATCCATGGGACTGGGCAAAGCGTGTGCATTGATCACCGATGGTCGTTTCTCAGGTGGTACATCAGGGTTATCCATTGGCCACGTTTCACCAGAAGCGGCCGCGGGTGGCATGATTGGTTTAATCAAAAATGGCGATACTATCTTTATTGATATTCCAACCCGTGAAATGACCTTGAAAGTATCAGATGAAATATTAGCTGAACGCCGCGTTAAACAAGATGCACTTGGCTGGAAACCTGTTGATCGACACCGCCCTATTTCAGCAGCGTTAAAGGTGTATGCAATGATGGCAACGTCTGCCGATAAAGGTGCCGTGCGTGATTTAAGCAAACTAAAATAAGCTAATAGCTAACACATAAAAAAGCCAGTAATGTTAATTCGTTACTGGCTTTTTTGGTTTGTACCTCATTAGCTATTACTTCAAACCTTCTAGGTACTTAGTCTTTTAACACTATCACGTATCACTAATGTGGGTGCTAAATTAATTTCAACACTTTCTTCACGGCCAGTTTTCACCTTATCGAGTAAGGTATCAAAAGCCATTTGTCCAAGATTAAATTTTGGCTGATGAATAGTCGTTAATGCCGGGCAGATATATTTAGCCAGTTTGATATCATCATATCCAATAATGGATAGATCTTCTGGTACACCAACACCACAGTTATCAGCGGCACTTATCACCCCCATCGCCATCATATCGTTACAAACAAAGAGCGCGGTGGGTAACTCACCAGTTGCATAAATAGTTTCAAATGCCTGCTTACCCCCTTCACATTCAAAATTACCAAAGGCATACCATGTTTCATTAACTTCAAGGTTTGCCTCTTGCATCGCTTGCAGGTAACCGGTAAAACGCGCAAAAGTCGCTTTTTTATCGCGAGGCCCGCTAATACAGCCAATTTGAGTATGACCGTTATCGATAAGGTGGCGTGTGGCTAAATAACCACCATGCTGGGAATTGTCATGTATTTTGTCACAAGGAAAATTAGCCTCTCCACTATCAAGAATAACCGTAGGTACGGGTTTATGCCGTGCAAATATGTCTAAATTTTGACTGGCAATCTCATCGCTCATGAGCAATAAACCATCAACTTGCTTTTGTAACAGCATATCGATATTAAAATCCAAACGTGTGAGATCTCCTTCTGTATTACATAAAAGCAAGTTATAACCCTGCTCGTAACAACGTCGTTCAACGCCTTTAACCACCTCTGCAAAAAATGGATTAGTCGAGGTAGTGACCAACATGCCAAAAGTACGGGTATTTTTTAATTTTAAGCTTCGAGCAAGCGCAGAAGGTGTGTAATTTAGTTCATCAACCCCTTTCATTACCCGCTCAATAATATCAGCGCTAACATAACGTGTTTTATTAAGTACATGGCTTACCGTTGAAGTTGATACGCCTGCATGTTTTGCCACATCTTTAATGGTTGCCATTCGGTTATCTTTACCCTTTTATATTTTTAGCTATTATCTGCATTATTAAGGAAATTATCTACTGTATTTCGATAGGGTATTGATGTCTGTGCACCAGCACCCGTTACGGTAATAGCAGCGGCTGCATGCGCAAAACGTATTGCATCAGTGAGCGTTGCACCTTCTAATAAACGTGTGAGTAATGCGCCGTTAAAGGTATCACCCGCAGCCGTTGTATCAACGGCTTGCACTCTAAAACCTTTTATCTGTTCACCATGACCATGCTCACTTACCCATACACCTTCACTGCCCATAGTTATCATCACCAACTTGATTCCTTTACGGTGGAGTTGCAAAGCAGCTCGATGTGCAGATTCTGTATTGGTCACTTTAATCCCAGTCAGTTGCTCAGCCTCTGTTTCATTGGGTGTAATTATATCAATAAGTTGCAGTAAATCATCTGTTAATGGTTGTGCGGGTGCAGGGTTTAATACAATTTGAGTGTTTTCCTGCTTTGCTATTTGGGCGGCACTTATAATTGCTTCCATCGGGATTTCTAACTGCATTAATAACATATCAGCATCACGAATAAGCTGATGATAAGGTTGTAGACGTTCAGCCGTTAGGCAAGCGTTTGCCTCTGCAGAAAGGCAGATGCTATTTTCTCCGCTAGCAGCAACCTGAATCATCGCAATCCCCGTTGGTTTATTCGCTTCAATCATCACAGCATCAACATTAATGCCATCCTGTTTAAATGCCTCACGGATATTTAACCCAAAGCTATCGTCACCCACACAGGCGATAAAGCTTACATCGGCCCCCAAACGTGCGGCAGCGACTGCTTGATTAGCACCTTTTCCACCTGCAATAACACTGTAATTTTTACCCTGTAATGTTTCACCGGGACGCGGAAAAGAAGGAACTTGCAGAACATGATCTGCATTAACACTGCCTAAAACGACCAATTTATTCATGATAACGAGCACCTGTTTTTAGCTTAATTTTTTGTAACTACTCAGGTCGTTGCCATTTAAGCCTATTTCATCGTTGAAAAATGCTCATTTAAACCACTAAACTGCGCTTTTTCGCCTTGAACTAAGCATAAATGGCTTAGCCCTGAGCATTTACAGTCTATTTTTATAAAAACACCTCAAATTTGAAGGGGTGCTAAGTAGTTACAATTTTTTTAGCTTCAGAATGGAATAATTAACATACCAAATAGAAAAGAAGTAGGATCAAAGCGAACCCTGATCCTGATTAAGAGAGTTATTTAACAACCATCATTAATGGTACAGGAATATTTTTATCTACTGATTCACCTTTTAAGACTTTCACAGCAGACTCAACACCAATCTCACCAATCAGACCTGGTTGTTGAGCAATAGTAGCCCCTAATAAACCACGTTTAACCGCCGCGATACCATCATCTGTACCATCAAAACCAACAATTAGAATATCTTTTCCCGATGCTTGCACAGCACGAATAGCCCCTAATGCCATCTCATCATTTTGTGCAAATACGGCTTGTACATTCGGATTAGAAGCGATCATGTTCTCCATCACATTGAGACCTTTAGCACGGTCAAAATCAGCAGGTTGGCTAGCAAGTAAGTTCATGTTTTCACTTTTAACTGCATTCATAAAACCTTCCCCACGCTCACGTGCGGCCGATGTACCGGCGATACCTTCAAGTTGGATAACACGCGCATTTTTACCGATTTTTTCACTGATAAATTTACCCGCCATCTCTCCACCAGCAATATTATCAGAAGCAATATGTGTCACTACATCACCGCGACTTGCACCACGATCTAAGGTTATTACCGGAATGTTTGCTTGATTTGCTATACGGATAGCATTTCCAACCGCATCGGAATCAGTCGGGTTGATTAAAATTGCTTTTACACCACGAACAACCAAATCTTCAACATTTGATAGCTCTTTACTGGGGTCATTTTGTGAATCAAGCACAATCAGCTTGTACCCCAATTCTTCGGCTTTCTTTTCAGCACCCTCTTTCATAGTAACAAAAAAAGGATTGTTTAAAGTAGAAACAACCATCGCAATAGTATCTTGCGCCATTACGGTTGTACTAAAAGACGCTGAAATAACCGCCGCCGAAATTAATGTGGTCAACTTTTTAAATTTATTATTCATTTTCTATTCCTTTTATATTATACCAATCCGCATAAGTATCTGATCTATCTTGTTGGTTAAAATAATAAATAGC
>NZ_ATUO01000139.1 GCF_000420245.1 Psychromonas hadalis ATCC BAA-638
TGATTGAGTAATAGCTAGCTATTGCGATTGAATGCAACGTCGCTATTTATTATTTTAACCAACAAGATAGATCAGATACTTATGCGGATTGGTATTACTAAGCAAAGAATAAACGTAGCCACAACCCCATCGGTGTGGTCACGCCAGTGGTGATTGAAGATACTTCACCGTCTTTGACGATGAAAATGGAGGGGGTCACAGTGACTCCCCATTGACGACTAATACTGCCTTTTTCATCATTAATGACATGAAAGTCATATGCTTTATGATTCATATATTGTCGCAATCGTTGATTCTCACCGGAGGTGATCGCCACTGAAACTACTTGGCTTTCCGGTGAAAGCCAGTCAATGCTAGGGCTCACTAATTCACAAACGGGGCACCAGGTTGCCCAAAAATAGATCAAAACAGGGCCGTCGTGGCTCATTTTTTCGATATCAACCCAATCACCTTTTAAAGTGGTGATAGCCAGTGGTGGAATCGTTTCTGTTGGCATATCGCGACTACGCCAATAATCAATGGCAAGCGAAAATAGGGTGATAATAATCATGAATTTCAGCGTGGATTTAGCGTACTGTAATAGTTTTGTTTTAGTTATCATTGTTTGAACTCCCTGCTGATTGCAGTGCTTTTATGACATCATCACTCTTTAATAAAACCGGTAAGCGTATTCCAGAGGGGGCATTCGGGCCGTAAACAACATTTAAAGGCACACCAAAACGGCCATGGCTTTTTAAGAAATTGGTCACCTTGTCACTGGGACGTGTCCAATCTCCTTTCATAACCACCACGTTATCTTGTTGTAATGCGCTATAGACAGGGTCTTGCAAAATAACGCCTATTTTATTCGTCTTACAGGTGATACACCAGTCTGCGGTCACATTCACAAAGACGGTTTTTCCTTGTTTAACATAGTCATCAATACTGTGTTGATAAAGTGGTTGCCAGTTCAGGTTATCTTGCAGTGGTGTTGCCCAATGTTTGCTGGTTAAACTAGCAATCGCAAGCCCTGCACTACTTACCGCTACGGTCACCGCTAAGATCACAATCACTGTGTTTTTGCCTTGTGTTTTAGCTATTTTATATAACAAATACACCAGCAAGAGCAGTGCGATCATTAAGGTAGGGAAAGTACCAATAAAGGGGGTTAATAAACTCAACAGCCACAATGTTGTTATTAACATCATCAAACCAAAGATAACCTTTACTTTATTCATCCATGCACCGGGTTTAGGCAGTAATGAAACCAGGCTTGGAAACAGTGCTAATAGCAACCAAGGTAGTGCCATACCGAGACCTAAAAAGGTAAATACCATCCACATTTCAAACACACTTGCCCCTAATGCAAAAGCAACGGCCGTCCCTAAGAAAGGTGCACTACAGGGGGTCGCAAGCAAAGTGGCAAACATACCTTGTATAAAGTGGCCAAAGGTTGAGTCATCACCTTTACTCGCCACCGATGTTGAAAAGCGGCTGGGTAGGCGCAGTTCAAATAATCCCAGTAAGTTAGCGGTGAATAGCGCGGTAATGATCACCATAAAACCAATAAAGAGTGGGTTTTGGAATTGAATCCCCCAGCCAATCGCATTTCCGGTAAATTTCAAAATAAGTAAAGCAATCGCCAACAACCAAAACGAGGTTAAAATGCCGGCTGCTGAGGCTAAAAATTGCAAGCGAATAGTACGTTTACTCGCATGTCTGGAGGCTAACATGCTATTTAGCTTCATGCCTAATACCGGCAATACGCAGGGCATGATATTCAGAATCAAGCCCCCCAATAGCGCAAAAGCAATCATGGTTAATAAACTGCTTGAGCCACTTTCAAACAACGTTTTATTATCAACCCTTGTCTTTAACTCATGAGAGAAAAGGGCATCTGAAACGGTGATGGTGATCGACTTATCAACAAGGTCGGTTTTACCTAACCAATTGGTCACCTTGAAGGTGGCGGTCATAATATTTTTGTTGATATTAATGATTGGTTGGGAAAAATAATCATCGCTAACCTCATCACCATCAATCAATATTTGTGGTGAATCCCAGCCTTCTGCGTGGCTTAATTGCAGTTGTAATTGTTGTGATTCATATGAAAAAGATGCAACGATTACCTTCGTTTCACTATTTTTTGTGGGCACGGTTGAAAGCCCTTGCTGATAGAGATGCTGTGCATTTTTATTCGCATGAAGATCAGCGGGTATGACGGGTGCTAAGTCCAAGTCATAATCGCTGAGCACACAGATGTTGGTACAGGTTGGGAGAGTTAATTTTCCTAAAAAGTGCAGTGGTTGATTCATATCATCAACGGTCAGGGTCATTGGGAAAGTCACATTATGTTTATAACCCAGTGTTTTCACACCTAATTGCTCATAATAAGCGGGTGTTGGCCAGTGCCATTGTAAATCGGATAGATTGCTTGATTGGCGCCAGTCAAGTATGGGGGATACCCCGCCTTCACCCGGTGAACGCCAATAGGTTTTCCAATCACCATCAAGCTTAACTTCCAGTAAGCCATTAATTTGTTTATTTTTTACATCAACCTCTCCGGTAAGCATAAAACGTACTTGTGCCGGTGGATGGTCAGGATGGGTTAACCAACCTGTTGATATTGCTTCTGTTGCGAGTGATTGTGCAGACAGTGAAAAAGTCTGCATTGCTAATGTTAACGCTAAAAGGAATATGAAGCGTAACTTAGTAACTACATTAATAAGTTGAATTTTAAACACAGGTTTACTCCGTAAATATTTTAATAAAAACAGATGTAACTATTCAGTGCCACCAAAAAGTGGAATGTGATGTGCTCAGAAAGGTAATGTTAAAACAAAATTTAAGGTTATCTATGCGAGGCAAATAACCCACTTAAAAATAGATTCGTTTAAACAGCAACCAGCCGAATAGTTACAAAGAGATAAGTATCGGAGCGGTGTTTATTCTTGAAAGGTACAGAACGCGAGATGCCGCCTAACGCCATAGGAGGTGATAGGTTCAGTGAAGAAGTAAATGGTCGCTTGTTGTTTCAACATCGCCACAAGAATGACTAAGGCTAAGATAAACAACGGGATAGCGAATTCTAAATGCATAGCATGTGTTTGGATAAGTTGTTCGCTGCTACTGCATTCCGAAACGTTGTTATCGGCTGTTAGTTGTTCAGTCACATCCGCCTGGGGAGTGGTAGGGCAAGCAGCGGAATAACCTAGATTTTGAGAAAAGCACACCACTAACACAATCGCCACTAAGACAAGTGACCATGATGCAACGGTTTGAGACTTAAATTGTAATAGTGAGAATCTCAAAAACGTAACTCAATAGGAAGTGTGAACATCATCACATGTTATGGCGAGCAGAAAAATTGTCAATGATTAAATACGATATAAGATGTTTTTTAGCGATCGATTATTCGTTATCAGTTTTCTACTTTTTGACCTTTAGCTTTTTAGCATGTTTTTGTACTTGGTTTTGAACTTATTAAATTTAGGGCTGATCACCATTGCGCAATAACCCTGATTGGGATTTTGTAAATAATAACCTTGGTGGTAACTTTCAGCAACATAAAACGTCGCTAATGGGGTCACGGTTGTGACGATCGGTTTTTCAAAAACAGCGTCAGTGGTTAGTACTTTTATGTATGCTTCGGCCTGTTTCTGCTGCTGTTCATTATGATAAAAAACAGCGGAGCGGTACTGCGTCCCAATATCGTTTCCCTGACGGTTTAACTGTGTTGCATCGTGCAGGGTAAAAAAGAGTGCTAATAAATCTTGGTAACTGATGATCGTCTCATCAAAGCTCACCTGAACCACTTCGGCATGACCTGTTTGACCCGTACAAATACTTTCATAAGTTGGATCAACGGTTGCACCGCCACAATAACCTGAGGTTGCATTTATCACTCCCTTGAGTGAATTAAACGCTGCTTCAATACACCAGAAACAGCCTCCTGCAAATGTTGCCTGTGTCTGTTTCATCTAATTAATGATCGGCGCTGAGTTATCTGTTTGCGGATCAGTATCATCAAGATTACTTTCTGCCGCTTCATTAGGGGCTTTTTTACGATTTGCTTTCACCAGCGGGTTATCTTTAATATGATCCTCTTTTTGAATGCGCATGAGCACATTTTTTGAGAAAATGAGCAATACCTGCTGTTGCTGAATTTTTTCACCACCGGGTTTAATGTAGCGGATATAATACCATTTTGATGAATCAAACTGGTCAATTAACATCGGAGAACCAAGAATAAAAATAATTTGCTCTTGTGACATACCGATCTCTAGTTGTGCGATTTTTTCATCATCAATATAGTTACCTTGGGTAATATCTATCTGGTAAACAAAAGTATCATAAAGGAATGAACAGCCTGAAAGAGAGAAAGTTAAAAAGAGGGCACTGGCTATTTTTTTAATGGGCATATTTATTGGCATTATAGTAACAACGATTCTTTAAAGGAGATGAATTAAGTTCCAATAATACTCTTGCACAGGAGACTTGTAAAAAGGTAAAACTCAATAATCATGCTATCTTTCACTTTTTATGACAGGAATTAGTGTTAAATCTTGTTAAAACCCGCTCGATGCTTCCCCTCTGCGAAAAATTTCCGTAGAATTCCTGCTTTGTGTTTTCCATTTTAAACTTGTGTTGTGAATTTATAGAATGTCTCTTTTTGCTTTAGGAATTAACCATCAAACCGCTTCGGTAGCATTGCGCGAAAAAGTCGCCTTTAGCCCTGAATCTTTGTTTGATGCGTATCAACAATTATTAGCACAACAGCACGTATTAGAAGCGGTGATCGTCTCTACCTGTAACCGTACTGAAATATACCTGCATGTAGATCAGGAAAACTGCCAAGCGGTTATCGATTGGTTCTGCCTTTTTCATAAAGTCGAACAATCTGAATTAACAAAAAGCCTTTACTGTTATCATAACGAGCAAGCAATTCAGCATCTGTTTCGTGTCTCGTGTGGGCTCGATTCACTGGTATTAGGTGAGCCACAAATATTAGGGCAGATAAAACAAGCGTTCGCCACCGCTAGCCAAGCAAAAAGTGTTAACAAACTATTAAACCGTTGGTTTCAACATGCCTTTACCGTGGCTAAACGGGTGCGCACTGAGACACAAATTGGCGCGAATGCTATTTCGGTGGCGTTTGCCGCGGTTTGTTTAGCCAAACAGATATTCAGCGATCTCAGCCAAAGTCGGGTGTTATTGATTGGTGCAGGTGAAACCATTGAGCTGGTCGGTAAATATTTAGTGGAACATGATGTGCCAAATATTACCATTGCTAACCGTACGCTTTCTCGCGCGATGGGATTGGTTGAGCAGTTTGGTGCACAGGCGATCACACTGGGTGAAATCCCCAATCACCTTGCGGATGCCGATATTATTATCTCTTCTACGGCGAGTCCGCTACCTATTATTGGTAAAGGTATGGTCGAAAGTGCACTGAAAGCGCGCCGCCATCAACCGATGCTATTTATCGATATTGCCGTACCACGCGATATTGAAGCGCAAGTTTCCGAACTACGTGATGTTTACCTTTATAGTGTGGATGATTTACATGGCATTATTGAAGAGAACAAACAAGCACGTCAAGATGCGGCCATTGAAGCGGAAAAAATTATTGAAGGTTGCGTTGAAGGTTTTTGTCATTGGATCGAATCATTAAAAGCGGTTACGAGCATTCGTAACTACCGCACCAATAGTGAGCGGTTACGAGACGAGTTATTAAATCGTGCATTGAGCTCGCTTGAAAATGGTAACGATGCACAAAAAGTGTTAAAAGAGTTAGCCTTTAAATTAACCAATAAATTAATTCATCACCCCAGCCAAGCCTTAACACAGGTGAGTCGCTCGGGTGATGATAATGAATTACAAATATTACGTTCGGCGTTAGGGCTGAATGAAGAATAGAAGAGAAAAACATGAAAGCATCAATTGTTGAAAAACTAGAAGGATTAGTTGAGCGTTATGAGGAGGTTCAGGCATTACTGGGTGACCCTGAAACGCTGGCGAATCAAGACAAATATCGTGAACTTACCAAAGAGTATTCACAACTCGAAGTGGTTGTTTTATGTTTTCAAGCATATCAAGGCAGTGTTGAAGATTTAGAAACGGCACAAATGATGCTTGAAGATGACGATCCTGAGATGAAAGAGATGGCTAAGGAAGAGGTGAAAGAAGCAAAAGTGAACGTGGCTAAACTTTCTGATGAGTTGCAAATTTTACTATTGCCTAAAGATCCCAATGACGATCGTAACTGTTACATCGAAATTCGCGCGGGTGCAGGGGGTGATGAAGCCGCTATTTTTGTAGGTAACATGTTCCGCATGTACAGTAAATATATCGACAGTAAAAAGTGGCGCATGGAGATAATGAACACCAATGCCAGTGAACAGGGCGGTTACAAAGAGGTGATCGTTAAAGTTGAGGGCGAAGGTGCTTACGGTATTTTGAAGTTTGAGTCCGGTGGTCATCGTGTACAACGTGTACCAGAAACAGAATCACAAGGGCGTATTCATACCTCTGCCTGTACGGTGGTGGTGATGCCTGAAGTGCCAGAAGCGGAAGCTATCGTTATTAACCCAGCAGATCTTAAAATGGATACTTTCCGTGCATCAGGCGCGGGTGGTCAGCATGTTAATAAAACCGATTCTGCAGTGCGTTTGACTCATATTCCAACGGGGACGGTGGTTGAGTGTCAAGATCAGCGCTCACAACATAAAAACCGTGCGCAAGCGATGTCTGTTTTACAAGCGCGTTTGCAACAGGCTGAAGATGAAAAGAACAATGCGGAAGAGCAAAGTATACGCCGTAGTTTAGTGGCCAGTGGTGATCGTAGTGAACGTATTCGTACTTATAACTATCCACAGGGGCGCGTGAGTGATCACCGTATTAACCTCACATTGTACCGTTTAAATGAAATTTTAGAGGGTGAATTAGATGCATTACTTGATCCTATTCTTTTGGAAGATCAAGCGGACAAATTAGCTGCGCTTGCCAAGGGTAATTTCTAATTGCGCATTGATGAAACGCTAGCTTGGGCAAAATCATTGTTAATAAACAGTGATTCTGCACTGCTTGATGCTCAGATATTGCTTGCTTTTGTATTACAAAAAGAGACTGTGTATCTCATGACATGGCCTGAGCGAGCATTAACTACAACGCAAAAAAACAGTTTTGAAACATTGATTGAGCAACGTATCAAAGGCGTTCCTGTGGCGCATTTAACAGGCACGCGGGAGTTTTGGTCATTGCCTTTAAAGGTCAATGATTCAACATTAATACCGCGACCTGACACTGAAATGTTAGTGGAAACAGCGTTGGTGAACTGTTTACCTCAATCTTCAATATTAGATTTAGGCACGGGCACGGGGGCTATCATTTTAGCACTGGCGAGTGAGCTACCAAATACCTGTTGTGTTGCGGTTGATTTTAATGAAGATGCAGTGAGATTAGCGCAACAGAATGCAACGCTACTTAAGATCAATAACATCATTTTCAAACACAGCAATTGGTTTGAAAAGGTAACGGGGCAGTTCGATATTATCGTTTCTAATCCACCTTATATTGATGAAAATGATAAACACCTGAAATTAGGTGATGTGCGTTTTGAGCCTTTGTCTGCACTAGTGGCATCGGAAAATGGATTGGCTGATATCCGTTTAATTGCCAATCAAGCACGTGATTATTTGAATAATAACGGCCAGCTATTGATTGAACATGGCTTTGAGCAAGGACAAGCGGTTGCTGAAATATTTACCGCCCTTGGTTACCAGAATATTAAAACCATAAAAGATTATGGTGCGAATGATCGCATCACTATCGCTACCTATAAGAGATAAAAATAATGTACGGATTTTTAAAACATGCGCATCTAACACTGGTTTTGATTGCAGTGATCTTATTTATTATTAATTTTTACTGGTTAAAAACCGGTCATAAAAATGCACAAAAAGAGATTTTTCAAAAAATATTAACCCACACGCATTTAACTATTATCGTATTCGGGGTTGGCCTTATCTGGTTTTTACAGATCGACCCATTTTCTGAACATGGCTACTGGGTACTGGAAAAAATCATCGCATTTGGCGCTTATATCATGATGGTAAAAACAGCCTTAAATGAGAAAAAAGCAACTAAAATACAAGTGATTAGTTTTTTAGGTGCATTCGGTTGGCTTGCTTATATTGGCAAGTTAGCGATGACCAAACAAGCTATCTTACTAGTAGGGTAAACCGTGACAGATATTTCTCAAGGTATGATCTCACCACGCACAGAAAATAGTGCCGTGATGATGACGGATCAATTTGATTTTGAAAAAAGCTCACTGCTTGATGCTGCCTTAGTGGTTGAATCTGAAATAACGGGTTTAAGCATTGATAAGTTTGAAGACAGTTTACGTTTACAGCAGTTGGTCATTAACTCTAAGTTATCCTCTTTTGAAAGTGCGAACAAAGCCAAGCTCATTGCATTGATTGATCTCTTGTATCAACAACAGGGTTATGAGGGTGACTGGAAAGCTTTTTTTAAAGTTAAAAATGCACTGATTTCTCGTGTCTTTGCGCGCCGTAAAGGGATTCCAATTAGTCTTGGTATTTTATTATTAGATTTCTTACAACTTTGTGAATTTGATGCGCAGGGGATCTGTTTTCCAAGTGGCTTTATTATTCGTATTACGCTGGAAAATGAAGTGGTTTACTTTGACCCTTTTACGGGTGAGTTGCCAAGTTGGGAGTCACTAGAACTAAAAGTGCGCGGACAATTAGGCAACCTTGCTAAATTAACCTTAGATATGCTCAAACCTGATAGCCATGAAACGATTATTAAACGCTTTATTAATGTGTTAAAAGCTGCTTATATTCAGGCTGGTCGATCTGAAATTGCACTGCTATGCAGTGATATTCTGTTAAGGTTAGATCCTGATGATGCCTATGAAGTGCGAGATCGTGGGTTTCTCTTTCAGCAACTAGACTGTTTAAGCCTAGCGCGTAATGATTTTGAATATTTTATGAAGCACCACCCACAAGATCCAATGGTGCATATTTTACAAAAACAGATTCAAGAAATGAACTTTATTAATCAAGTAATACATTAAGGATCGGCTTCAACATTACTTGCGCTTTTGTTTTTAAAATAACCCGTCATTTAGGATTGGCTTCAACATTACTTGCGATTTTGTTTTTAAAATAGCCAGTCACTTAAGGCTTTTTGGAAACAATTTATCGCAAGTTATTTTGTAACAATTCCTTAAGAATTTTTGAAAACAATTAAGGATCGGCTTCAAAATTACTTGCGCTTTTGTTTTCAAAATAACCAGTCATTT
>NZ_ATUO01000140.1 GCF_000420245.1 Psychromonas hadalis ATCC BAA-638
TATTGATTCTTTTTGTCCCCTTCTCACGAGGAGAGTGGACTTTTTTGAAATCGTCTATCAATGCTCACACAGATTGTTTGATTAAATTGTTAAAGAGCGTGCCTTTCGGCGAGGTGCGTATAATACGCTAACCTTGAACCTTGTCAACATGTTATTTTAAATTACTTTAAAAGTTTTTGTTGGCTCAAACTCACTGAGTTTGTTGGTTCGGACTCGGTTAGTAACTTGCGTTAGTTGCCTTGTCTGTGGGTCGCATTATAGGGATTGTGCGAACGTTGGCAAGCGTTATTTGAATAAAAAACCGTTATTTTTACAATTAGTTTTTATACCTATTTTGATAACAACTTACCCACAGAAAACAGTAAGTTATTCACAAAACTATTCAACAACGCCAACAACTTCCGCTAAATCATCATAAATGGCAGTCGCTAAGTTTTCGCCTTGCTCGGTGATCTCTTTTCCTGTTCTTACTAAATAGTTAGTTTTAATGCCCGCAGCGATACCTGCCTGTATATCAGACACTTTATCGCCCACTAAAATAGATTGTGTGACATCTATACCCAACGCTTCAATCGCTTCATTTAACATACCTGCTTTGGGCTTACGACAATCACAATCCACTTTATATTCGCCAATGCCATGCTCAGCATGATGAGGGCAGTAATAGATACCATCTAAATCGACACCACGATTAGCCAATGACCAATCCATCCACTCTGTTAATGTATGAAACTGCTCTTCTGAAAAATAACCTCGCGCAATGCCCGATTGATTAGTAATAACAACTAATAGATAACCTTTCTCTTTTAATGCTTGTAATGCTTCTATTACGCCATCGATAAATTCAAAGTCATCAACAACCGATACATAACCCTTGTCTACATTTATTACGCCATCTCGGTCGAGAAAGATGGCACGTTTGTTATTACTTGTTGTCATAGTTTTTCCTATAGTGTCTGTACGGATGCTATTATCGCTTTTTTGCTTCTATTATAAAGAGTTTCTTAAATGTTACGTTTTATCGCCCTAATTTCCGTTGGTCTTTTATCAGGCTGTAGTCATTACAGCTTCACCTCGAATCTTGATAAAGAAAATTTTGATGAATACTTTAAACCCTCACAAGTCACTGTCTACTCAAAATCAGACTTGCAAGACTTAGATTACCAACTGATTAGTGCAGTCGAAGGCAGTAGTTGCCAGCAAGCGAAGAAAGATCTTCCTGCAGATATTAAAGAAGCAAGAACCAACGCACGTATTAATGCTGCCAATATGAATGCAAATGGTATCGTATTCCAATCTTGTATCAACTTTGCAACAGACAAAACCTGTATCAGTAATATTATCTGTTATGCACGCGCCATAGACGTAACTGAAAATGAATAATTTTTCACTGCAAACCATTGCAACTATCCACTCTCCTTATAAAGAGAAGTTTGCCGTTCCGCGACAACCCGGATTAGTGCCAAGCGCCAACGCGTTGTTAGAAATATTACCCCCCTATAATGATATTAACGCCTTTGTAGGGTTAGAAGCATATAGTCATCTGTGGTTAATGTTTATTTTTCATAAAAACAAACCTCAATCAAATTGGCAACCGATGGTACGCCCTCCGCGTTTAGGCGGTAATAAACGTATCGGGGTTTTTGCCACACGCAGTCCAAATCGGCCCAATCCTATCGGTTTATCTTTAGTTGAATTTCATGGTGTGATTCAAAAAGAGGGTAAACTGTTTCTACAATTGAGCAATATTGATCTGGTTGATGGCACACCGATTGTTGATATTAAACCCTATATACCCTATGCCGACAGCAAACCAGAGGCAAAAGCGGGCTTTGCTCAGCTAATACCCGAAAGCTCAATGCTGGTTAACTTTTCACAACAGTCATTAGAAATGCTAGCCAATAACGAAGAATTAAAAACATTAATAACCGAAGTATTAAAGCAAGATCCACGTCCCGCTTATAAAAAAGGCAAAGCAGACAAGAAAACTTATGCAATGCACCTACTTGATTTTAATGTTTTCTGGCAGGTAAATAACAACACTACGACCGTTACCGCTATCGAGATTCTGATTTAGGATCGGCTTCAAAATTACTTGCGCTTTTGTTTTCAAAATAACCAGTCATTTAGGATTGGCTTCAACATTACTTGCGATTTTTTTTTAAATAGCCAGTCACTTAAGGCTTTTTGGAAACAATTTATCGCAAGTTATTTTGTAACGATTCCTTAAGGATTTTTGAAAACAATTTAGCGCAAGTTCTTGTGTAACGATTTCTTAGCAAACAGGTAACCACTAATGGCGCCCACAATTGCCCCGAGCAGGTGACTCTCAAAAGAAACACCTGCCGTTGTTGGCAACACGCCCACCACTAATCCACCATAAAAAATCAATGTGATCACTGAGATCATAATATGTAAAAACTTTCTGCGCACAAACCCATACACGATCAAATATCCCCAAAAGGCATATATCACACCGCTCATGCCGATATGCACACTATTGCCACGTGCAAATAACCACACTAAAAATCCTGTACTAATAATATGAATGGTAAACAATAACCAAAATCGCTTAATACTTTTTAACCCAATCAACATACCAAATACCACAAAGGGTAAAAAGTTACTAAAAAGGTGCGCCCAACTACCATGCAAAAAAGGAGCAAATAAAATGCCAGAAAGATGACTTGTTGAACGTGGCACAATACCAAACTGATTTAGATTGATAGGTAACACGGTATTTAAAGCAAAAATAACGGTGCAAACAACCATAATAATAAAGCTAACTTTACCACTTCGTAGATACTGCTTCATTTCATCCCCTTTATTATATAAAATCCCTCTTTTATATTGACCTGAAACTTTAAGGATTACCATGCGCACTACCAACTATTTACTTTCCACACAAAAAGAAGCTCCCAGCGATGCTGTTATTGTTAGCCACCAACTCATGTTGCGTGCAGGTATGATCCGTAAATTAGCCTCTGGTTTGTATACTTGGTTACCAACAGGTTTGCGCGTATTACGTAAAGTTGAAAACATTGTGCGCGAAGAGATGGAACGCGCAGGCGCGGTAGAAATTTTAATGCCCGTAGTGCAACCAGCGGATCTTTGGGTAGAAACAGGTCGTTGGGATAAATATGGTGGTGAGCTGTTACGTGTTAAAGACAGACACAACCGTGATTTCGTTTTAGGTCCTACACATGAAGAGGTTGTTACAGAATTAGTTCGTAAAGAGGTAAATAGTTACAAGCAACTACCTTTGAACCTTTTTCAAATTCAAACTAAATTCCGCGACGAAACTCGCCCACGCTTTGGTGTAATGCGTGCTCGTGAATTTACCATGAAAGATGCTTACTCTTTCCACCTTGAGCAAGAATGCTTAGAGAAAACCTACCAAAAGATGTATGACGCATATTGCCGTATCTTCGATCGTTTAGGGCTTGAATACCGTCCTGTTATTGCTGATACCGGCAGTATCGGTGGTAGTACATCTCACGAATTCCATGTATTGGCACAAAGTGGTGAAGATGCGATCGTATTCTCAACCGAAAGCGATTACGCAGCTAACGTAGAAAAAGCGGAAGCATTAGCTCCTACTTTTGAGCGTCCAACTGCAAATGCTGAAGTTGTATCCATTGAAACACCTAATGTGCATACTATTGAAGAAGTTTGTACCTCTCTTAATGTTAACGCAACACAAGTTGTTAAAACGCTATTAGTAGAAGGTAGTTGTGAAGAGGGTGAAAATGCTCCTATTGTTGCCTTGGTTGTGCGTGGTGATCATAATCTTAATGAGATTAAAGCAGAAAACATTGAAGGTATTGCAAGCCCATTAGTTTTTGCCAATGCAGAACAGATTAAAGCAGCTGTAAATTGTGATGCAGGCTCTATTGGCCCTAAGGGTTTAGCTATCCGTACTATCGTTGATCGTAGCGCAGAAAAACTAGCTGACTTTGTATGTGGTGCAAACGAGACAGGTAAACACTTAACGGGTGTTAACTGGGATCGTGATATTGAAAGTTATGAAGTTGCTGATATTCGTGATGTCGTTGAAGGTGATCCTAGTCCATGTGGTACAGGCACACTTTCTATTGCTCGTGGTATCGAAGTAGGTCATATCTTCCAACTGGGCACCGCTTATTCTGAAGCGATGAAAGCGGCGGTCTTAAACCCACAGGGTAAAAATCAAACCTTAACCATGGGTTGTTACGGTATTGGCATCTCACGTATTGTTGCGGCGGCCATTGAGCAAAATAACGATAAAAATGGCATCATTTGGAATGATACCCTTGCACCATTTTCTGTGGTTATAGTGCCGATGAACATGAAAAAATCACACCGTGTTGCAGAACTTGCAGAAAGGTATTATGCAGAATTACAAGCAGCAGGCATTGAAGTATTGTTTGACGATCGTAAAGAGCGTCCAGGCATTATGTTTGCCGATGCAGAACTTATCGGCATTCCACATACATTAGTGATTGGCGATCGCAGTATCGATAACGGCGTGATTGAATATAAAGATCGCAAGTCTGGTGAGAAACAAGAAGTTAAAATCGAGGAAGTGATTGAGTTTATTAAAGCAAAATTGGCTTAATTATAGCAAACTCAATAAATATGTGATCGTTTTTGGAACGCAAGACTTTAGTCTTGCTGAGTGACCAATCGGACGTAGGACTTTAGTCTTGCCTAGTGACCAATCACTCGGACGTAGGACTTTAGTCTTGCCTAGTGACCAATCACTCGGACGTAGGACTTTAGTCCTGCCTAATTAACTAAAGGCGCAGCTGAAGTAGCACGTCCAAATAAAATGACCAATCGGACGTAAGAGCGAATTGAACGTCAGTTCAGTCTTATGTGCGGGTTAAGCTCTGCGAACCCTTTTTTTAGTCCTGCCTAATTAACCAAAAGCGCAGCTAAAGCAGCACGTCCAAATAAAACGACAAATAGACACGTCAGTTCAGTCTTCTTAGTGGCTAAACTCTGCGAGCCCTTTTTTTAGTCCCGCCTTGTTGAGCCCAGTTGATTAAAGAGGTCAGTTACTCTGGTCTCTTTAATACTTTCAATTCACCTTCAAGTTTCAGTATATAGTTATCTTTAGAGGAAAGGTTAAAGCTGTCTTCTACCCCCTGCCACTGTAATGTCTGGTTTTCCAAGGTTAAAACACTCACTTGAGATTGTAAAAAGATAGCCAATCCAAGCACAGAAAAAAACAAAACCACTAACACTAAAGCAGCATCTAAATGTAACGTAAACTTTTTGTTCACAAAAAACCTCTTTAAAACTTATCATTTTAAGTAATTATGATTAATATAAATAAAAACATCAACTCAACACCTTTTAAAATTTAACAGATGAGCGCTTAAATGAAAGCTAACAAATATTCACTTGTATTAATCCCTCTTTTTTTGCTATTCACAACGCTTACCTTTGCGACCATCAATATACTAAACAACCCTTTTAAATTAAGCAGTGAAACCGCCCTCACTAATAATTACAATGCAGAAATTTTACAATTTTGGAAAAGTAATGCCAAAAGCAGCTATTTCCAAGGGGTTGATAATAAAAGAGTACATACAATCTCAGTCACAGCTGGCAACAATAAAGTCATTGTCATCAGCCAAGGACGCAATGAAAGTGTGCTGAAATATAAAGAGCTTGCCTACGACCTTAACCGACAAGGTTACGATGTTTTTCTTATTGATCATCGTGGACAAGGGTTTTCTGAGCGCTTTGGCGGCGATCAACATCGGGGGTACGTGGTTAACTTCCAAGATTATGTCGATGATCTTAACCAATATGTAAGCTCACTCCAGTTAGATAAAAAATATCAGCAACGTTACCTACTGTCACACTCAATGGGTGGTGCGATTAGCGCCCTTTATCTGCAACAGGTTAAACATCCCTTTCAAGCGTCTGTTTTCTTTAGCCCAATGCTCTCCATTGATCTTGCCGGTTTACCCTCATGGCTGGCCAAAATAATTACCTACAGTAGCGCAGAGGTTTGTAACTGGTTTAGTGACAAAGCCTGCTACGTTCCGATGGGCGAACCTTATTCAACAAAAATATTCGCAGATAACCACTTAACCCACAGCGAAACGCGTTTTTATTCAAGTCAGATTGATTTTGAAACACATCCAGAAACCCAACTGGGTGATCCCACCATGCGCTGGGTGGCAACAAGCATTAGCGCTACCGAGCAAGCAATTGAAAATGCACATAAAATTAATATACCTATTTTAATCATTCAAGCGGGAGCTGATGAGATTGTTACCAGCACAGGACAAACTGATTTTTTTAATAATGTAACATATTGTAAATTCAATCAGTTTTTAACCCTCCAAGATGCAAAACATGAGATATTATTAGAACGTGATAACGTTAGATTAGATGCCCTCAATCACGCCCTACAATTTTTAGCAAAAATAGAACAAGGTAAATTGATATGTACAAAGTAGCCATTTCCGATCTTGATGGAACCTTACTGGGCCCAGATCATAAAATATCTGCGCAAACAAAAAAAAGTATTCATCACTGGATAGAGAGTGGTCGTAAGTTTGTTATTGCAACAGGTCGCCATTATATAGAAGCTAAAAGTTTACAAGATCAATTAGGTGAGCCTATCTATTTAATCACCTCCAATGGCGCGCGCGTACACAATAAATGGGGCGAAATCATACTCAAGCAAAATTTACCGACAGAAATTGCCACCGAAATTTGTGAGATAACCTTTGATAAAACAATACAGATAAACCTTTTTACCGATCAACATTGGTACGCTAACTTCCGTTTAAAAGAACTTGACGATATTGGCCTTGGTGGTGATTTTGATTGCCAAGAAACAGACATTCAATCATTAGATAAAAGTAATACCATTAAAATTTTCTTTTGGGCAGAGCGTGAACAACTGGAAGTGGTCTACCAAACATTAAATAATCGTTTTGGCTCACGCATCAACCTCACCTTCTCACTCGATAAATGTTTAGAGGTGATGGATGCAAATACCAATAAAGGCACTGCGGTTAAAGCGGTACTAAAAGATAAAGGCTTTAGCACTGAAGAGGCTATCGCCTTTGGTGATGGCATGAATGATATAGAGATGTTGAATGTTGTTGGCAAACCAATCCTGATGAAAAATGCGCAAAAGGCACTACGCGAAGCACTGCCTAATGCAGAGGTGACCGCGTCGGCAAAAGAGCATGGTGTCGCACTGAAAATAGATCAGCTACTGACATAACCACGGCGAATCATCACAATGACGACACATATTTAATGACCACAGGATGAAATATAAGTAGGCACTGTTATACTGAGAGAGCTATTCCCATTACTTTATGGAACAAAGGTTTATATATGCGTCTCTCAGCCCTATTAATTACAGCACCTCTCTTTCTTATCGCCTGTAGTTCGACTTCCACAGAAGCCCCTAGTGTAGAAAAACCAGCACCTGCCCCCATCATCAAAAAAGCATTTTCTAAAATACTAGAAGGAAATTTTCGAGGCCAATTTAGCTTAGGTAAAGATGGTAAAGGTTACTTTAAAGCATGCGATGCGAATAAAGAGTTCTCAATCAGCGCCAACTTTGCACTACGCAACATCTATGAGCAAATAACATCAACACCTTATACCCCAGTCTACCTTGAGTTTGCAGGAGAAATTACCTTCCCCAAAAGTAAACAAGAGAAGTCAAATGTGCTGATGCGCGTTGATAGAGTACACCACATGGCACTTGCAAAAGCGTCCCTGCAATGTGACAAACCCATTGATACCTTTCTATTTAAAGCCAATGGTGATGAGCCATACTGGCGATTAAGTATCGATAATCAACAGCTTTTTTTCTCAACCAAAGCGAGCAATCAAGCTTATGCCGTTGAGGATGCAGATTTTAGAACCACACAAATTAACACCATTACCACCACCAATAAAAAAGGCCAACGCTTAAAACTAAAAATTCAACCGGGTCATTGTTACGATCTAAAAAATAAAGAATACTGGGGATATACAACAAAAGTAGACAGTATTTGGGGAGAATATAGCGGTTGTGGTGAACCAGGTTGGCCCATTGAAGATCAGCTCTTTACGGGGTATTACCTAAGTAGTAAAGGTGGCATTACAACCAACCTTACACTCAACGCTAACTATACTGTTAAATACCACGAAAAAGTGGATGGCAAGGAGACAATAAAAACAGGATTTTGGAAAACAAACGCCCCTAATAAAGTCGTTATTATGTTGACCCAGCAAGGAGAGAAAAAATTACGCCAAGAGATTGTTTTTAAACGTGAAGGGCTAACGCTAAGTGCAACAGAACTGAATAACCATAATATCGTTACGCCCTTTGCAAATAAATTTATTTTTAATAAAATGAATGCACAAGAGGGCATCGAAAGCGTTAAAGTAAAACATATAAACCGAGAATTTACAGCGCGGCGTATTAGTCCAGATGCTGAAGTTGATCTTGATATACAAAAAGCAGTGAATGATTACTTTAAAATTCACCGCACCGATCCAAAGAATACTAAGTTCAGTGCCGTCAAATATGATTTAAATGGTGACGGAATTGATGATGCAATCGTTTTGCTTGATTGGTGCTCAAATAAAAATGGCTGTGAGATGTTGATTTTTGAAGGGAGTAAAGAGGGATACCAATTCTCTAGCCGTGTTTCGCGTGTACATGCCCCCCTCATTATTTCACAAACCCAACACTACCTCTGGCAGAGCCTACTTATTGAAAAAGAGTCTGGCTGGTCACTGCTTAATTTTGATGGGCTCAGCTACCCTATCCATACCCGTGACCTAACCGTTGTGAATAAAATGGATTACTCGACGGGTGTTATTCTTTTCAATAAAGGTAAACCAACACAATGGTTTCCTATTAAAATCAAATAATATGAATGAGTGATTAACAGCTGAATTCAAAAAGGGGCATTTCTCCCCTTTTTTTATCTGGATTTTTTGATAGTTCATGTAACATGGGTGAGGCATAAAAGAGAGCTTAAACCAATGAAACACTTGGACATAGAACTTAGGTCCTGTCTAGTGAGCAATCACTCGGATGTAGAACTTTAGTTCTGCCTAGTGACCAAGGGCGCAGCTAAAGCAGCACGTCCAAATAAAATACCACTTCCAAATAAAAACGTGGACGTAGAACTTTAGTCCTGCCTAG
>NZ_ATUO01000141.1 GCF_000420245.1 Psychromonas hadalis ATCC BAA-638
TCCATAAATTCAATTTGTTGTATCACTTTAGCGCGAACAAAGCTGTTGGATGTTAGGCCTAGTTTTTTCTTGAAAGTGTAGAAGCTAGACGTTGATAAGTGATGTTGTTGACAGTAATCTGAAATAGTTAACCCACTGGTTTGTTGATTTTTTACTAGGGTCTGCCATTGTGTTTCGTTGCGCGTTATTTTCATTGTTATTTCCTTTTATTTGACTTGAAAATAACATAACTGAGATCAGAAATTAGATGAAGGTGTGGTTGCCCTGACGCTTACGATTAACCAATTATCTGATGAGATGAATAACATCCATGAGTTGCAATACACTCAGCATGAAAAACTCACAATACAACTTAACAAACTACAAATGTACAATAACTCTCTGAGGGAGCTACTTAATTTACAAAATAGTAGCAATCACAACAATCAACAAACAACGGCGCAATACTGGGCACTATTATTATCAAATATCGATGCGTTCAAAGAAGCACAAATTAATAACAACCTAATCATTGATAACTTTAAAAGCGTTCAACAGAGCGCAGATAAACTGTATAACCTACTAGAAAATATTGAAGAGGTCGCTTCTAAAACAGAAGCGTTAGCACAAAAAGCGACCATAGATGCAATTCGTTCAGGTAAAAAAAATGAGCAATTTACGCTTACAGCTAATCAAATAACTCACTTTGCAAAGAAAACAGTCAATGATATTGCGTCAGTATCTCCCGTTGTTAAACAGCTAAAAACGAAACTTAATGCCACTTCTGTTGCATTTAAAGAGATACAAATACAACTTGAACATTCACAAATGCAATCACCACAATCAAACCAATTAATTGAAGTTTTATCCACGGAAATTAATAAACAACAACAGATAGACATTAAATTAACAGAGCATAATAAACAGTACCAATTCCAACTAGATAGCTTATATAAAGCGCTAGATGATAGCTTATTATTAATAAAAGAGAGTGCAACTAAGACAGATGAAAATAAACTCTTTGCACAAGAATTGAATAAAGTCTCTACGCAACTTGGACAATTATCCCACAAATTCAAGGTAGACAAGAAAAAAGATAGAGCGCGTAAAGGCAACGATAAACGCACATTTCCACGTATCAACAATCAGATAAAAGTTTCACTACAACAAGCTGATAAGTGTATTGAGGGGCTAACACAAGATCTCAGCTTATCTGGGCTACAGATAAAGTCGATGCAATCGGTCACTTTTAATCATCGTACTCCTGTCTCTTTTAACATCACTTTACCCAGTGATAGCCATGAATACGCCACACAAGTTATCACACTACTCGGTGATGTTGTTCATCATGAGCAACAGGAAGGAGCTTTCTTTTATGGTATACGTTTTCACCCACTCAATGCGTTAGATAAGAAAAAATTACAGCAAATTTTTGATTACTTTGAAAAAACCTCAGAGTTTAAAAGCTAACCTGAGTTCAGATTAATGGTGCTGTTGCTGAATATTAATAAATGTAATAAACCTCTAATACCATTCCGCTTAATATAATGATCAGGTTTTACGCAGGGTAAATGACTAAGGTCAAGGCGCATGATTGAATAATAGCCGGCTATTGCGATTGAATGCAACGCAGATATTAGTCATTTAAACCAGTAAAAACGATCAGTTACTTAGGCGGATTGGTATATACCCAGTGCTGAAATGTTGTGATCATCGGGCCAAATTTAGAAATGAATAGCAGGCGATTCTGAGTCAATTTAACGAAGATAGACGCAAAAATAGCAAGCGTCGCTTATCCAGAATTCAGGTTAACTACGCAATTGTAGTGTCACTAATACAATACCATGATCGGTACTCTCACCATCACGCTCAAAAATAGGGTTGATAAGGTGACGATCATAGGTTGCGCAATCATTCACCGAAAAAGTACTCTTATTGTATGTTGCATCAAACTCGCAAGAGAGCAGGATATAATCAAGCACTGAACTGGTTTCTCCAAAATAGTGACTTGCCTTGCGTTTTTCTCCCTGATAACGGTCACTTGCTTGAAACAGATCCCAACTATCATGCAAACAATACTTTTCTAAAAAGGCTTGTTTATCAAACTTCGAAACAAAACGCAGATCATCGGTTAAGAGGTGACTAAGTATGCCGTCGCAGAGGTTGTTATTAAAATCCCCCATTAATAACATCGGTTTAGCTGTTTCCACTTTGCGTTTTATCATCTCAACCATTAACAAACTGGCTTCACTACCACGTTGAATACTCGATGCCCAACCACCAGCAACATTGGCTTTTAGTGATTCAATAATATTTTCTTCACCTGATAAAACTTTATTTTCTATATGCTCAAAGGAGGCTCTTTTAGATTTAAAGTGCACCACATAACAATCACATTCACCAATATGAGGAAGGTCAATGGTGGCACGTAATATCTTTCGGCTAAAACGAAAGTTCTCTGCAAGTCCCATTTCAGTGGCCAGTTTTTTGTCCAAAGAAACGGCCGAAACCTCACGAATAGGATAACGTGATGCGATAGCCACCACCGGTTTTGAACAGATAAAATCATCCTCCATTTTGCATTCATCTATAACGGAAAAATAATCATACCCTGACGCTTTCACTAATATTTGTAAAGTGTCAGGGCTAAATACCTCCTGAAAACCAACCACATCAGGCTGAAATTCATCTAAATAAGCACGGATCCAATTCTGTTTTTTCTGCCATTGTTCTGCACTATAGATACGCTCAAACTCATAAAAAGCCAAGGGAGGCTCAAGGTAGTTAAACAGGTTAAAGGTGGCTATTTTAAGCGTGCTATTAGGGATATTGGCGATATTCAATTTATCTTCTTTTTACTGAGTTTCTGTGATGTTCATTTTAACCCATTCCGGGTTGTAATAACTATCTAAATAACGATCACCCCCATCACAGAGCAGCGTTACAATTGAGCCTCTTTCTCCTTTTTGTTGCATCTCTTTCGCCAGTTTTAATACACCCACCATGTTCGTGCCTGTACTTGGACCTACTTTGCGACCCAAGACTGTCTCTAGCCATAACATGGTTTGCACTGATTCAGTGTCAACCACCTTTATCATGCGATCAATCAGTGAGGCAATAAAAGAGGGTTCAACACGTGGACGGCCAATCCCTTCTATTTTGCTACCCTGTTGGCAAATCAGCTGTTGCTCTCCTGTTTGGAAATAATCAAAAAACACCGAATTTTCAGGGTCAACCACCACTAATTCACTGTTTAATTGGTGATAACGAATGTAGCGACCAATCGTTGCACTTGTGCCACCAGTTCCCGCACTAACGACCACATATTTAGGGACGGGATGGGTCTCTAATAACATCTGTTTAAAGATAGAATCAGCAATATTATTATTGCCACGCCAGTCTGTCGCACGTTCGGCATAAGTAAATTGATCCATATAATAACCACTTAGCTCTTTTGCTAACTTTTCAGACTCTGCATAGATCATCTCAGTCGACTCAACCAGATGGCACTCCCCACCGTAATTATTGATGAGATAAACTTTTTCATGACTGGTATTTTTCGCCATGACTGCGATAAATCTTAGCCCCAATAAACGCGCAAAATAAGCCTCTGAGATAGCAGTACTACCAGAAGATGCTTCAATAACAGTGGTATCTTGATTAATTTTACCATTACACAACGCATACAAAAAAAGTGAGCGTGCTAAACGATGTTTAAGGCTACCTGTGGGGTGAGTGCTTTCATCTTTTAGATATATATCAACCCCTGAAAATTCAGGCAGTGCTAATTTAATTAAGTGTGTGTCTGCACTACGCTGGTAATCTGCTTGAATCAGTGCGATTGCTTTATTGACCCATTGACGTTGTTTGTTCATGGTTATTGCTCCTTTGTGATGCAACAAGTATAAAGAACAACAAGCAGAATTTTACTCCTATTTTGCTAACAAACATTGCCTAAAAAGAAAATTAACCTTATATTTAGCTTATAATTAGAATAATAATCTACAGGTAATATATGGATAAAATAGACAAACAAATATTGTCACTTTTACAGCAAGATTGTTCATTATCACTGCAACAACTTGCTGAACAATTACACCTTACGACCACACCCTGTTGGAACCGTATTAAACGCTTAGAAAATGAAGGTTTCATCAAACAACGTGTTGCACTGCTTAATGCTGAAAAAGTGGGATTAGAGTTGATCGCGTTTGTACAGATTAAAACCCAACAACATTCTGAAAGCTGGTTTGAAGCGTTTGTTTTACAGGTAAAGGGCTTTTCACAAGTGATGGAATTTTATCGTATGGCGGGGGAATATGATTATATGCTCAAGGTGTTAGTCAAAGATATGCGCAGTTATGATCAATTTTATAAAACACTGGTTAACAATGTCAGCGGGTTAACCGATGTAAATTCTAGCTTTGCGATGCAACAACTTAAATACACCACAGAGCTACCGTTATAAAACTATTTTTTAGTCGTTAAAGCAGGCGTTGTGAACTGAATACCCGCCCACCCATTGATCATAAATTGGCGGATATTTTGGTGATCATCCGCGGTTGGATGTTGCAAAACATCGTCACGGTAATAGAGGCCAAAACAGGCTAACGTCTGCGACTCGTTTAAGTTTTGTAACTGCGCAAACGCAAACAGTTTACACGAGCCTGAGTTTTGACCCGCTTCATTTTGTTGCTTGCCATTAGTAAAATGAGTTTCTGCGAAAAGATAGTTTGCTTCAATCACCGCCATGGTATCGGTAAATTCAATACTTTCAGGGGCTGTATTTAACTTTTCTAAAAATTTATTAACCAACATATATTTTCCTTATTTAAAGAGGTCTAATCAAAATAGATGGTTTTGTTTTGAGGTAGATTTTCAGCACTGACGCTTTCGCCTTTAATACACTTCTCTTCATCAACCCACTCCCCTAAATCGATAAGCTGACAACGTTTACTACAAAATGGCCGATGTAAGCTCTCTTTCACCCATTGCACCTCTTTTTTACAGGTTGGACAATTTACTTTCATATTTTTACTTTCCATTTTTTAATTGAACATTGTGAATTCAGAACTAGCAACAGATCTGTTTAAATTCGATATTTTTTGAGAGGTGATGTTCAATATCCGCACTCATAAAACGCACTGAGTACCTGTTTTTATGACCACTTATCATGGGATAAACAGCCAACGAAATATCTACCTCAACACTAACAAAACAACTATTTTCCACAGCGCCCTGGTAGAAACCATTTACCGCAGTTTGTGTTGAAACACTGCCCTGAGAGCGTTTTATTTTCAAGAAGAGTAACAGCGCTTTTTGCAATGCATCAAAAGGGCTAAGCCATACGTCTGCATCTTTACGCTGTTTTTCAGCGTTTTCTGCTAACCAAAAATGATATTGGGGCAGGTCAAAGTTGCAACTTCCACTCGGTATGCAAAAACGCTGTTTTAAAGAACTCAAAAAACGGTTAGTTTTAAAATAGCGTAACTGTTTAGGCATCGCTAATAATGCTTCTGTTAATGACGCTATCTCTACTAAAAGAGAGGATACTGCTTGATGATCCACCTCATCATGCTTTAACCACACCTTCATCTGATCCGATAACAGACGTAGGTCTTTAACCAAATCATGGCGAATATCACAACGCTCATTAAGCTCCAACAGCTCAAATAAAGATTTAAAGAAAACTGTTATTTCACTTTCATTGGTAAACTGTTTGCTTTTAATAATTTGCAGAAAGAGAAACTCAAAACGTAAATAACTGCGCATCTTTTCATTTAGTGGGTATTCAAATGTGATCATATTGGTCATTTTTATCTCATTTAATCAATTATTGGCTATTGTAACGCTCGAAGTTGTTTATCTAAAGCAATAACCGAACTTTCTAACTGCGTGAGTGAAACCCCATTATTATCTATCACAAAGTTAGCTTTTTTTAAGCGATGCTCACGACTAATTTGACTGTTTATAATCGCTTTTATTTGTGCTTCAGTGGTATTGTCACGACTTGTCGCACGCGCTATTTGCAACGGTTCATCTATATCCACCACCACCACCTGATCGCAATAAGATTGAAGTCCATTTTCAAACAGCAGTGGCGCTTCTAATATCACATAATCACTTTTTGCCTGCGCAAGTTGCACTAACATCTCGGCGCGAATAAGCGGATGTAACAGATTATTTAACCACGCTTTTTTCTGTATATCCGTAAAGATAATTTGACGCAATTTACTGCGATTTAACTCACCCTTATGCAGGATATCCAAACCAAAATATTTGCTGATGTTAAGCAGTGCAGGTTGTCCTTTTTGTACCACTAAACGCGCAACAATATCGGCATCAACCACCTCGATGTTTAACCCTTTAAAGAGATTAGCCACAGTTGATTTCCCACTGCCAATCCCCCCTGTTAACCCTATGATTAAACTCATCACCTTCCCTCAACTTGTGTTTCAATCATTTTATAAGAGTTATGTTATTAAATCTTAACTTCATGCTAAAATTAATTTTTATTTTGTCTTTTATATTATTGCTTGGGAAAAATCATGGTTGAAAAAGAGATTTCAGAAAGTGTTAGAATTGCTTTGCATGAAGATTTAAATGGTTTGTCACCTGCTGAAGGAGATATTACCGCCAATTTAATTCCTGAGGATAAACAGGCGAAGGCGATTGTGATCACCCGTGAAGATGCTGTTTTTTGTGGTCAAGCATGGACACAAGAGGTATTTAGACAGTTAGGTGATAACGTAAAAATTACTTGGCATGTGAAAGATGGTGACTTTGTTAAAGCCAATACGACCCTGTTTACACTTGAGGGTTGTGCACGTACGCTGTTAACAGGCGAACGTAGTGCGCTGAATTTTATTCAAACGCTGTCAGGTATCGCAACCCGTGTTAAACAGTATATGGATCTGATCCGCGATACCCGTTGTAAGCTACTTGATACCCGTAAAACCTTGCCCGGTTTACGTAACGCATCGAAATATGCGGTATTATGTGGGGGTGGTTTTAATCACCGTTTGGGGTTATTTGATGCTTATTTGATTAAAGAGAACCATATTTTAGCCTGTGGCGGTATTAAACAAGCGATTGAGATGGCCAATCAACAACATCCTGAACGCTGGGTTGAAGTTGAAGTTGAAAGCCTCGATGAACTCAAACAAGCCCTCAATGCAGGCGCACAACGTGTGATGTTAGACAACTTTACCGTGCCAATGATGATTGAAGCCGTGCAGATAAACAAAAATAATGACCATACTGCGGACTTAGAAGTGTCAGGTAATGTCACTACCAGCACCATTTTAACCTACGCAAGTACCGGTGTTGATTATATCTCTGTAGGGGCGTTAACGAAACATATAAACGCCATCGACTTATCAATGCGTTTTGTTGATTAGCTTGTTTCTACTTTAAAATTGGAATAAATTGCAACTTCGATAAAACTTCCTAGACTATTAGAATACTAGGGAGTTTTTATGCCACTTATTCTACTATTTTTACTCTTATTCTCCCCATTATTACAAGCAGCCCCTCCTCCAATCCAACTTGCTACAAAATTCCATGAAGATATTATTATTAACCACTATTGGGTCAGTGAAAAACTCGATGGTGTACGTGGTTATTGGGATGGTAAACAGCTTCTTTCTCGTCAAGGTAATTATTTTCCAGCGCCAACATGGTTTACAGCTGATTTTCCTAATGTGCCACTTGATGGTGAATTATGGATAAAACGAGGACAATTTGAACAAGTTTCAGGGATTGTACGTTCACATAAAGGAGATCCACAGGCTTGGCAAGCGATCACTTTTAGGGTGTTTGACCTACCTAGTTCACTGGCCACTTTTACACAACGTTTAACAGTGATCAAGCAGTTAGTCGACAGTAGCGCCTCTCCCTATTTAAAGATGATTCCACAGCAAAAAATATCCACTCATCAAGCATTGCAATCAAAGCTTGATGAAGTGATTGCTGCCGGCGGAGAGGGCTTAATGTTGCACCATATCAACGCTTACTATCAAGTGAAACGCAGTGCAGATTTAATGAAACTAAAACGTCATGAGGACGCTGAGGCAATCATTTTAGGGCATATTGCAGGAAAAGGAAAACATACAGGCCGAATGGGGGCATTATTGGTTAAAACGCTTGATGGCATTACTTTTAAAATAGGCACTGGATTTACAGACAATGAGCGCGAAAATCCCCCTCAAATTGGTGATATCATCACCTTTAAATATATCGGAAAAACTAAAAATAATGTACCACGTTTTGCCAGTTACCTGCGTATTAGAGTTAAAGCCTCTCCTTAATAAGCAGACCAAGAATAATATGGCAAGCATGATTTAATGACGCTGAGAGGTCTCTTTTTTCACTCAGTGCAGATAACTGCTCAAAATAGATTTTATACTCCATGATCACCTCTGTAGCCATCAGATCAGTGCCACCCGCAGAGAGACAGATCTCTCTGATGAGAGGCTCAATTTTTTTGAAATTATCTAAACGATCACAAAGGTAGATAATATTATTCATAAGCGCTCCTGCTTAAACTATAGCTTAGCGATCACTTTTTTATTAGCGTCAGGGAAATCATAATCAGCAAGATCTGATTTGCTCACCCATTTTAATGGTTGCCCCTCTTTGCCTACTTTACCTATGACGCTACCTGTAAAACCTTCAATAAGATAAAAATATAGATTAAGCTGTTTATCACCATAGTCAAAAAACAGTTTTTCAAAAAGTTGATACTCAGTTGCTATTAATCCAACCTCTTCAAATAACTCTCTTAACATCGCTTGCTCAGGCGTTTCATCGGCTTCTACTTTTCCCCCCGGAAACTCCCATTTCCCACCTTGATGGACATCATCAGAGCGCAAGGTGATCAGGTAGTTATCTTGCTCATTTTTCACAATCGCAATACTAATATCAATCATTTTCATCATTTTACTCTTTTAAGGGCAAAAAAAATGACTCAAAAGAGCCATTTTATTTTTTAGCACAGTAATTAAGCGTTTAATTTACCGTGACACTGTTTGAATTTTTGCCAGATCCACATGGGCAAGGCTCGTTACGACCTACTTTACGCGCTCCACGTACAAAAGGATCTGCCACGCTTTTATCATCAGCAGTTTGCTCACCATTTGAAGCTCCTGCATGTAACATCTCACGT
>NZ_ATUO01000142.1 GCF_000420245.1 Psychromonas hadalis ATCC BAA-638
ACAAGCTACGTTCTACTTCATTGGCGATTGGGCAGAAAATTAACATTCCAAACAGTGCTTCTCAAATGGTTCGCCAAGTGGTCAAAGCACCCGTAAAAGTAGCGAAACCCACAGTACACAAAGTGCGTAGCGGTGAATCTCTGTCGGTGATTGCCAAACGATACGGTAAAACCACCAGTGAACTTAAACGCTATAACAAGCTACGTTCAACGTCATTGGCGATTGGGCAGAAAATTAACATTCCAAACAGTGCTTCTCAAATGGTTCGCCAAGTGGTCAAAGCGCCCGTTAAAGTAGCGAAACCCACAGTACACAAAGTGCGTAGCGGTGAATCTCTGTCAGTGATTGCCAAACGATACGGTAAAACCACCAGTGAACTTAAAAGCTATAACAAGCTACGTTCTACTTCGCTTGCGATTGGTCAGAAGATAAAAATTCCAAGCAATGGGTATGTGGCTAAAGTGAAAAGCACAACAACAAGAGCAACGGTGCATAAAGTGCGCAGTGGGGAGTCGCTCTCTGTTATTGCAGCCCGTTATGGCACTAGTTCATTGGTATTAAAAAAACATAATAAGTTACGTTCAACCTCATTAGCCGTTGGACAGAAGATAAAAATACCTGCAAGTGCAAATAAACTCACCACCCATAAAGTGCGCAGTGGTGAATCACTTTCTGTTATTGCCAAGCGTTATGGAACAACGACTTCACAGATTAAATCGATCAATAAACTGCGCTCTAGCTCACTGGCTATTGGTCAGTTACTCACTATTCCAACCACTTAATTTCTAGGTTATCCATGTCTATTCAAATTTTACCTGCTCGCCTTGCTAATCAAATAGCAGCGGGTGAGGTGGTAGAGCGTCCCGCATCGGTGGTAAAAGAGTTAATCGAAAACAGCTTAGATGCAGGTGCAACACGCATTGAGATAGATATCGACAAGGGCGGTGCAAAATGTATTCGCATTAAAGATAACGGCAAAGGGGTGTGCAAAGAAGAGCTGACTTTAGCACTGAGTCGTCATGCCACCAGTAAAATTAGCCATCTTGATGATTTAGAAGCGATTGTTAGCCTTGGTTTTCGTGGTGAAGCCTTGGCGAGTATTAGCTCTGTTTCGCGTTTAACCTTTACCTCTAAACCTGAAACACAGCAACAGGCGTGGCAAGCGATGGCCGAGGGACGGGATATGCAGGTGAATATTCAGCCCGCTGCTCACCCGCAAGGGACAACCGTGGAGGTGTTAGATCTGTTTTTTAATACTCCTGCGCGACGACGATTTTTAAAAACAGAAAAAACTGAATTTCAGCATATTGATGAATTGATCCGCCGTATCGCCCTGAGTTCTTTTGAAATAGCATTTATACTGAAACATAATGGCAAGGTGATAAGGCAATACCGCGCAGCACAAACAGACATTCAGATAGAGAAACGGCTGGCCGCGATTTGCAGTGAAAACTTTATTAAAAATGCGCTCGCTTTTGAAAGTGAAGACCTAACCAGCAATAACCAGCTGAAAATATCGGGTTGGATCTCCGATAGACTCTCACCGCGCGTATTAGGCGATGTGCAATATTGTTATATTAACGGGCGTATGATCCGCGATAGATTGGTTAATCACGCCATTAAACAAGCTTATGCGCGACTACTGCCCGATGGTCAATTTCCCGGTTATGTTATCTATATTAATTGCCCTGCCGATCAAGTGGATGTGAATGTGCATCCTTCAAAACATGAGGTGCGTTTTCATCAAGCACGTTGGGTGCACGATTATATCGTTAGCACACTCTCACAAACATTAAACAGTGAGTCTGTTACTGCGTCTTATCAACAGCCAGAGCATCGTTATCAGCCTGAAGTTCATCAATCGGCGATCACCCAGCCCACCACGTCAGATGCAACGGGGGTGACATCACCTCGTTATCAAACGGTTTATAAACCCAACGCTTTAGATGATAAACAGGTCAATGCCTATTGTGATTTTGTCAGTGAGGCACATTCACCCTTGATGCAGATGCCTGTTGTTGATCAAGTACATGGCGCTCAAACAGAGTGGTTTGAAGTGATTGGTTTGATAAAAAATCAACATGTTTTAATTAAAACGACTGGGCAAAGTGAGTTGTTACTCATTTCTTTGTCTGTATTGTCCGAGCATTTAAACCAAAAGAAACTGTTTGATGCATGGCAAAATGGTGAGGTGATATCACAACCTCTGTTATTACCTGTGCGTATTGAGTTGAATGAGTCCGCCCTGAAAATCAGTGACGATTTTTCAGAACTATTTACACGCCTTGGTTTTAGTTTTAAAAAACTGGCAAATAAACTGATCATCAGTAAAGTACCGTCATTATTGCGCCAAGCACCGATTGCTAAAATATTACCGCTATTATTTGAGTATTTAGTTGATGCTGAAACTGCGATGAGTGAGTCTCAGGTGGCTACCTTTTGCGCTTTTGTGGTTAAACAGTTAACCATCAACAAACAGTTTGATCTGGCAGACGTTAACGCGCTTTTAGTACAATTTTCAGCACCGACCCTTATCGAGCAAACATCACTGTATATCAAACCCGATCTCTCCCTTCTATTAAAAGGTTTTTCAGATGAGTAATTTTCCAAGCGTATTGTTTTTGATGGGACCCACTGCATCGGGGAAAACAGATCTTGCTATCCGTTTAGCGACTGAGTGTCATTGTGAAATTATCAGCGTCGATTCTGCACTTATTTATAAAGGCATGGACATTGGTACGGCGAAACCAACGGCAGAAGAGTTACAAAAAGCACCTCATGCATTAGTGGATATTATCGATCCATTACAGGCTTATTCTGCGGGTGATTTTCGAGATGAAGCCATCCGTTTGATGAATGACATTGCTGCGCGTGGTAAAACACCTTTGTTAGTCGGTGGTACAATGCTCTATTACAAAGCGCTGGTGGATGGTTTATCACCGCTACCCAGTGCAAATCCTGACATTCGCGTTGAGATAGAGAAACAAGCTGAGCAGTTGGGTTGGCAATTTTTGCATGATCAGTTGGCTGAGATTGACCCTGTTTCTGCAAAACGCATCCATGTGAACGATCCACAACGACTCTCACGTGCGCTTGAAGTTTACCGTATTTCAGGCAAAAGCATGACCGAATTAACGCAAACTAAAAGTGAACCGTTGCCGTTTAATTTCAAACAATTTGCGATTGCACCCGTTGAAAAGTCCGTTTTGCATGCACGTATTGAACGCCGTTTTAAACTGATGTTAGCCGCTGGCTTTGAGCAAGAGGTGGTTACGTTACGTGCGCGTGGTGACTTACATTTAGATCTGCCCTCGATGCGCTGCGTGGGTTATCGCCAGATGTGGGAATACCTTGATGGACAAATGGACTATGAAGAGATGATTTTCCGTGGTGTGGTAGCAACGCGCCAGTTAGCTAAACGCCAAATGACATGGCTTCGCGGCTGGAAAACAGAACTCACCTGGCTTGAAAGTGGCGATGAGCGTAATTTTGAGAAGATAGTTAAAGCTGCGAGTTAAGGCGCTTTTTCTTTAATGAGGGGCTATCACGCAGAATCACATTCTGTCTAAACAGCAACAGCTCAATCAAACTGTTGTGTTTGCTCAAACGTCGATGCAGATAATAAACGCTGTAAGAGGCAATAACACCAAGCACTAACAGAGATAACTCGTTAGTGCTTTCAAGTACAAATAAAATGCCTGCTAATGGCACATGTAATACCGCGCCTAACAAAGCGCCCATGCCAATGATAGTAAACACTTGCGTTGCTTCTATCGATATAACTGGCTGAAAATAGCCCTTGTTAACGCCCCTAAAATCAAACTTGGCCCCAACGCGCTCCGGGAATCGCAAGTGCAATCACTGCCATTGAACCTACAAAGCGAATAAAAAACCATAATAGCAATACATTAAGTCACTGTTTTTCATCAAGCAGTGACTGTAATAATTGGGCTCTGTTCCATCACAATGTTGCTGGTTTTATTGTTCCATCTTACACCTTGTAAATGTTGAGATTACGTTAATTCTCTTTATCCATAACTCTTTGTAATTTAAGTGGTTGTAGTGGTGATAACAGCAAAATGGAACAGAGCCAGTAATTGATAGCCTAAACCAATAGTTTCGGGGGAGAGTGTTGAAAATAGCGCGGTAATGCCGCCTGCAATCATTATTTTTTTCCAATCACTGATGCGAATTTTTGGAGTGAAAAAATCAATGCTATTAAGGAAAAAGGCAGAGATCAATCCACACATTAGTCCAAACAGTAAGATTAACCACAATAGTGAAAAAGAGAGTTCAAAGGGAATAAGGTCGATATGAAATGGGGCGATACCTACCTCATGGCCAAACAGTGTAGATACATTACTCGTACTAAAGTGCGCCAGCGAAATTGGCAAATAATCGTTTCGTAGGTAAATAGGATAGTCATTAACGGGGTGTCGAGCATAATGGTGATAGCAACACTTGCGCACATGCACGGCAGGTCAAATCGCACCGATCGCAAAACCCATCAATAGCGCAACAGAGGCGCTTAAAAATTGAAATAGAAAGTTTAAAAAAGGCAATCGTCCTAAACCGATATGACATTCTAACACCACATGTGGCAAACCTGATTTTAGGTGCGAGGAAAAAAAATAAAACAGTAATTTCAACAGTGGGGTTGCGATAAGGGTGGGTACGAAGTAATAACTGAGCCTTTTATTTGCAAATAAAAGGGGGGTAGGGTGATAAAACGAAAAGAATAAACACTTGCCACACTCAGACAACTGCTTACTAAAACCAGTGGTAAGAGTTTGCTAATCGTATCATCAGGCGGTTTCATCTCTTTAATATAGTTGTTGATATTAATTTTGTTAAAATATATGACTAAATTGTAACTTTTTCATTGCAACTTACCCCCAACCTTTGGGATAATCGCGCGAAATTATCGCTGTTTTTACCAACAACCCTATCGGAGAGTTTTATGCCTTCAAGTTCTACACTTCCAAGACGAGAGTTAGCTAACGCCATTCGTGCTTTAAGCATGGATGCCATTCAGAAATCTAATTCAGGTCACCCAGGCGCGCCAATGGGCATGGCTGATATTGCACAAGTATTGTGGACTGATTTTTTAAAGCATAACCCGACTAACCCAGAGTGGGCAGATCGTGACCGTTTTATTCTTTCTAACGGCCATGGCTCAATGCTTATCTACTCGCTATTACACCTAACGGGTTACGACCTTTCAATTGATGATATTAAATCTTTCCGTCAGTTACACTCTAAAACACCAGGTCATCCAGAGCTGGGTTACACACCGGGCGTTGAAACAACCACGGGCCCACTCGGTCAAGGTCTCACTAATGCGATTGGTATGGCGATTGCTGAAAAAACGTTAGCCGCTACTTTTAACAAAGAAGGCCATGAGATTGTTGATCATTACACTTACACATTTTTAGGTGATGGTTGTTTAATGGAAGGTATCTCGCACGAAGCCTGTTCATTAGCGGGTACATTAGGATTGGGTAAACTGATCGCATTTTGGGATGACAACGGTATCTCTATCGATGGTGACGTGGATGGTTGGTTTACAGACGATACCCCAGCTCGTTTCAAAGCATACGGTTGGCATGTGATTTCTGTTGATGGGCATAATCCTGAAGAGATTAAAGCGGCTATCATCGCCGGCAAAGCGGAAACAACCAAACCAACCATGATTTGTTGTAAAACAATCATCGGTTTTGGCTCTCCTGCAAAACAAGGTACACATGACTGTCACGGCGCTCCACTAGGTGCAGACGAAATTATCGCGACACGTAAAGCGTTAGGTTGGAATTACGGTGATTTTGAAATTCCTGCTGATGTTTATGCGGGTTGGGACAATAAAGAGCAAGGTCAAGCTGCTGAGAAATCTTGGGATGAGAAATTTGTTGCCTACGCAACGGCTTACCCAGAACTTGCTGCGGAATACAAACGTCGTATTAGCAACGAACTACCTGCTAACTGGGAAGAGAAAACGTCTGCTTATATCACTGACTTACAAGCAAACCAAGCAAACATCGCAACACGTAAAGCATCACAAAACTGTATCGAAGTATTTGGTGCGCTATTACCTGAGTTATTAGGTGGCTCTGCAGATTTAGCACCTTCTAACTTAACCATGTGGTCAGGGACTAAAGCAATTACTGCTGACGATGCTTCTGGTAACTACATCCATTACGGTGTACGTGAATTTGCAATGACGGCAATTATTAACGGTATTACATTGCATCGTGGTTTTGCCCCTTACGGCGCAACATTCCTGATGTTTATGGAATACTCACGTAATGCACTACGTATGTCTGCACTAATGAAATTGCGTTCAATTCAAGTCTTTACCCATGACTCCATCGGTTTGGGTGAAGATGGTCCAACACATCAACCAGTTGAGCAAATTGCTAGCTTGCGTTTAACACCCAACATGAACACATGGCGTCCGTGTGACTCTGTTGAGTCTGCTGTTGCGTGGAAATTTGCCATCGAATCGTTTGATGCACCAAGTTCATTAATCTTCAGTCGTCAAAACCTAAAACCACAAGCCCGTGACACGCAGCAATTAGCTGACGTTGCTAAAGGGGGTTATGTGTTAGTGGACTCTGCAACACCTGCTGAGATTATTCTAATTGCAACGGGTTCAGAAGTGCAATTGGCAGTTGATGCGGCTGCTGAATTAACGACTCAAGGTAAAGCGGTACGTGTTGTATCAATTCCTTGTACTGAGCAGTTTGAACTTCAATCTGCTGATTATAAAGAGTCTGTATTACCCGCTAGCGTGACTAAACGTGTTGCTATTGAAGCAGGTATTGCTGATTACTGGTACAAGTACGTTGGCCTAAATGGCGCGGTTATCGGCATGACAACCTTTGGCGAATCTGCACCTGCAGGCGAGCTATTTGAGATGTTTGGTTTCACGGTTAACAACATCGTGGAAACAGCTAACGCTTTATAACTGCGACCTATTAATAACAGGCGAGACTAACGTCTTACGTCCAAAACCGCGCTTGTCGCGGTTTTTTTGTGTTTAATATAAATTATAGGCGCTGTTCCATTTTATTGTTGTCCCCATATGCAAATTGTAAAATTTGCTGATAATTAGGGTTTGAGCGACGTTCCCTGAACCAAGCAAGATAATGCGACAAGTACTTTGTTGCAACTCCTCGCCTTTTTACATCAATCCAATCTTTAAAATGAGCATCGCTCCATTTACCGTTTGGATGTGATAAATATTATCTATCACTCATTTTTCAAAAGAGCCTAAAACACTTTACATGTATCTTGGTAATTTTACACACGGATTCAATGGATCACTCCTTGATAGAACTTAAGTGTCGAAAAATTTTACAAAATATTATTAAACTTGTCCATTTTAAAAATAACGTATTGAAAAATATACATTTTAAATGTTGGTGTTATTCTTGCGTATATACAATATCAAAAGAGGTGTAGGCCAACTCGTATTGGTTTAAGATAGGGAAGCACCTTCCATTTGATAATTTATTTGTTACTAGGAGAATTTTTTTATGAATAAACTAACAACGATGGCGGCTGCAATTACCCTAGCATCAGTATTTAGTGCTAACGCGCTACCCATTTTAGAAATTGATACCACTGGTGCTACTCAAGGGGCTTTGTCTGATTTTATTAGTGGTAACTATAATCCGCTCCCAATAGGAAGCGGACCATCGGCAGACATAAATGGTTGGTGGGGGGCAAATATTCTATTTACAGGTAATGGTGCTGACACTTTTGATTTAACATGGACCTTAGTAGGCTCTGAATCAGGCTTTGACAATGTGGCATTTGCAGATAAATTTCCTAATTCATTAGGTGATGGTGGTAATTTTGCTACAAATCCTCTTGATGGACCTAATTTATTATTCGTTGATAATGATGGCAGTTCTTATAATTCTGGTGACACTGTAACTAGAACGTATTCTAATGAAGATGCGGGCGAAGCATTCGGTTTTGAATTTGTGGCTAACTGTGTTGAAGGCGTAGTAAATGGTTGTGTCGGTAAAACATCGGCAGAAAACGGTATGAACAGTAGAAATGATGCTCTAAATTTCTTTATCAGTGACATGCAAATCGATGTAAATGGCCTTAGTTTTGCCTACCTATTCTTTAATGATGGCGGGGCTGGGGGAGATATAGATTTCGATGATATGGTCCTTAAAGTGTCTGAAACAGGGCCTGGTACATTTTCCGCATCAATACCTGAGCCTGCTAGTTTTGCATTATTAGGCTTGGCATTACTTGGCTTTGGCGTTGCACGCCGTAAGCAACGAGTGTAATTGCGTAATATCATGTCTACGTGGTTTATCTTTTAGCAGGAATTTGTAATTACGAGATAAATCATGATATGCGCTACTCGCACACAGTGATAGCGCATGTTTTTATTAGCAAATAAAGAAAATTTGGTTGAGGCGATAGAATTTATTTCAGATCTCATTATTGTTGATGGGAACTTTGAAAGAATGAGTCAATCGTTAAATAAAACAGATAAGGTTATATTACATTTTATTTTGAGTAACAAAGATAGAACATACACAGAAGCGAGTCTGAGTAAATTATCTGTTACGTCAAACATTAAAATCACATCATCTAAAATACAAACGAGCATTAAAAAATTAAAATATAAAGGTATTATTTCACAGCGTGGAAAACTATTTTACATGGAAGTTCATGGTTTTTTAAAATACTTAGACAACGAGACTTAATGTTTTTAGCAGATATTGTTTTTCAGAAAAAACATAAAAACATCTAAATTTTAGAAAGCTACAATGATGTGAGGGTAGCCTGCCTTATTAAGTGCGGGCATATGCTTTGCCATCGTTAGAACGGCAACATCTTGAAATAAATAAATAAATAAATAAATAAATAAATAAATAAATAAATAAATAAATAAATAAATAAATAAATAAATAAATAAATAAATAACGTAAAATATTAAAGGTTTGTATGTTCCTGATATTTTCCTTAATGATCTTATTGTGGCGTGATTCCGTATTTGAACATGATTTTTTCTATCTCATTTTTATCAAGCATATTTTGTAAAGCATTTGATAATTCTTGTTTACGGGAAAGTAAAGCTGATTTTTTAGAGATCGC
>NZ_ATUO01000143.1 GCF_000420245.1 Psychromonas hadalis ATCC BAA-638
AACTCACTTCTACGTTGTAAGTTTCGCAAAGGGAACAACCATTTACGTCAACTTACGCCTTGAATTAAGCTGTTTTCCCTGCGTAAAATTTAGATCACATACTTAATGTAATCGGTATAAGCATGATATTACTCCCAACACGTAACGGCCCTCTTTTCTACAGGCGAAAAAAACCAGCCGTTAAGCTGGTTTTTCTGTATAGCTTTAAATATTAACCTTGGTTAACATCATCACCGCCAGTACCTGTACCTGTACCTGTACCTGTTGGTTTCGGAGTAGGTGTCACTACTGGAGTAGGTGTCACTACTGGAGTAGGTGTCACTACTGGAGGTGGTGTTACACCGGCTGGAGGTGCAGGTTGCTCTGGACGCGTTTCTGTCTCAATAACAATCTGTGGTAAGTCATCTGCTAGCTTTTCAGTATCAACGCTACCATCTTCTTTAATAATAAGGGTTGGAATAGCAACATCAACAGTAAAAACAAGCTCAGATAGATCGCCATCAGCAGCCTCCACTGCAGCAATTTGTGTTGATACAGCTTCCGTTACTTGAGGTAATACTGTTTTAAACACAGCTAAACGGTTTTCAGGTGTATCATTCTCACCTAACGATTCAATCATCTTAATAATTGTCGCAAAGGTACTCTCTGCAAGTACACGTACTTGTTGAGATACTTTAGAGTTTGCAGAATGTGAACCGAAATCAGCAAACAGGTCAAAATCACCAACAATATTAGCCGCATCTGGACCTAAAAGCGCAATAACACCGTCCATTAACTCTTTATCTGATTTACCTGCGTTAGCGGGATCATCAGCAAGTGTTGCTGCCATATCTGTATATGGATTAATAACACGCTTACCTTTTAATGAACGCATTGTATGCTTCCAAGGCTGATCTTTTTTGTCATGATCATAAGTATTTTCGTTACCTACAATTTTAACAGCACAATTGGTTATTAGTGAATCGACAATATCAATTTTAGCAATACCACTAGCATCGGTAACACCTGTATATTCCATCTCTCCGCAGGTGGCTGTAACATCGCCTTTAACAATATACCCATCAATTGCAGTGATACTGTTTACATTTTCTGTAGGGGCAATTGCATCACTACCACAACCAACGAGTGCTGCTGTTGCAAATCCCATTGCGATCACTAATTTATTCAGTTTCATAATTAACGTCCTTAATTTCCATGGTTTTAGTTTAAAGTAACTTGCACTATTATATCGTTGATATAGTAGATTTAATATACTAATACTTGACTATTTTATTAATATTTTTATAAAAGTAAACTGAGTATAATCATAACTTCTCTATCTACTACTTTTTATTCGAAAATTATGCTTTATTTTATATATTTGAGATAACTCTCACGTAATCGTTGCGCGTGACTGTGTATATAGGTAGCCGATAAACGATCGCGATTATAATATTGCTGTTCAATATTATATTGTAGGTTAGTTTTAGAAGAACGATTACCACCAATATAATTCGCATGATGATTGATACGAGAACGATAACCAAACGCCCACTGCTCTAATGTTTTCACCTGAAAACCAATACTTGGTGATGCATTTTTTCTTGTGCCAAATGGAAATATAAAATTCAATCCCGCATACTCATGATTTTCAGCATAACCATCACGCGCACAGGAATATTGTGTTTTACTGCGATCACAGGTGGTATTTTGATAGGTTAACTTTACCGCCATATCACCAAACCATTGTTTCAAACTAAGACTAGCACCGAGATCGCCCGCCCAGTGTTGTCCATACACTCCCTCAATAGCAAGATCTAAAGGACGTAAGTAATAACGATAAGAAACTAATAAGGGCTGATAACTATAATCGGTATCTTTATGCTTAAAATCTGCCACTTCTGTTTTGAAACGGTGATCCCCTTCTGGTGACTGCCAATAGGTTTCATTTAATACACCTAAATAGTTTTTATATATTTGTCCGCCACTAAACTGGGTGGTAAAACTTGCAGGTAAGCCAAAGGCCTGATGAAACAGAATACGATCAACTTCACTAACATGACGACCATTCTCAAAATACTGCCCATCATCATAACTATCTGAGTGTGTAATAGGCAATAGATGGCGCACATCCACAACCCCCCCTTTCCACAGTGACATCTGTATATTACTACTCAGTGCCAAAGAATAATCAAATACACCAAACTCTGTGCCCATCGCTGAGCGTAGATGTGGCGAAAATATAAAACGCGGTACAAAGTGACTTGAAGCTTCACGTTCAGAACTCCATTTAACCTTGCTGTTTTCGATAGGTTGGTTAGAGATAAGTAGGCCATGATTCACAACAAGGGCTTCTGAATTTTGATTCAAAAATTTTCTGTATTGCTGGCTATCACCCTGCACTTTTACCACTGAAATTTGATTATTTAATAACTGTAGCTGGAAAGTTTCAGCATCACTATTATCCATGATCAAACCAAGTGCCACACCAATCCCATCTAACTCATTCCAGTTGAAAAGGTTATTTTCCAATACCACAACAATGGTTTGATTTAACCAACCAACCTGTACATTTTCAAAACCATATTCAACAAGTGTTGTTAATAGTTGCTGAGCCTCATTTTTTTGTAGCGTTTTTTCTGAAAGCACAGCGACAGAGGGAATGTTGGCGACCTCTTTTGTCACTTTTTTGTTTTCATTTCCAGCTTTTTTAGTAACCTCAGCCCGTTTTCTTTCATCATTCGATGCAGACTCCTTAACCCCAGCAACACTATAACGATCGGCAGCCTCACCAATAACAAGCGGCCACGTTAACCCGAAACCAAGCCACTGATTATCTCTGTTTTTTGTAATAGAATCGGAATAAAGTTGATAAGTTACATTTGCCTTCCAGCCATAAGGTAACCACTGATCATCCGACAATAGTTTTATGCCACTATTAATACCCGTGCCATCATGTTCAGCAAGTAACTGTAACCAAGGGAGAGGCTGCCATTCAATGCCAGCAAACGTCCCTTGTAAATAACCACTGCCCATCTGATTACCCGCATCACCCTGCCCATAACCCGCAGTTAGACGAAAGTGATAAAATGTTTCTGGAAACAATGATTTTGAAGCAACCGCATAAGCATTTTTATGGTGGCTAGCTGCACCACCGTAATCTTGCACACCCACTGCAAAACTGAACCACTCTTCAGGTAAAAAAGGTTTAAAGTCATATTTTGCAGAAAAAGAGAGGTCGCTTGAATGCCCAGATCCCCATCCAGGCCCATCACTTATCTGTTTATGGGCATTTTGCACCGTAAACTCTAAGCCCGGCAACAAACCAACCCCCATCAAAATGGTTTTATGTGCACCACAGGCATAACAAGTCTCGTAATTGATATTCTCTTCCCATTGATAATTAATGGATAACTTACCAAAAGGTAATGCTTCTGCATGTGGGATGCGTAATATACCCGTGAAGCCTGTTTGTGCCATGGAGCTAGTCACTGCAATAACAGTTGAACTATTAATGGTTAAAAAAGAGAGTAATAAAGCATTGAAGAGGGGGCGCATAAATCATCCTTGTTAATATTCTAAGTAGCAGGATAAGCATTTATGACAAAAATGAAACAAAAAATGAAACAAAAATTATAAAATGGATGAAACGTGAGGTTAAACTCACGTTTTATTTAGAAATACAGAGGACTTTTAGCTTTCTTCAGCGCACCTATTATTAGATAGTTGCGCTTGATCATCCAGTGCATACCAATGGGTTATTTTCTGCTCTAGCAGTTCCACGCCAATCCCTTTTAACGATGAAAATAATTCTACCTGTACATCACCCTCAAAGTTTTTAGCTTCCTCACGCATTTTAAGCAGTGTTGCTTTACGCGCGCCCGATTTTAACTTGTCCGCTTTAGTCAGCAACGCTAAAACAGGAATGTCAGCATCGATTGCCCAGTAGATAAGCTGTTGATCAAGCTCTTTAAACGGGTGACGAATATCCATTAATACCACTAAGCCTTTTAATGACTCACGATTTTGTAAATATTCACCTAATGATTTTTGCCACTTTAACTTCATCTCTAACGGCACTTTTGCAAAACCGTAACCCGGTAGATCGATTAAACGTTTGCCCTCTTCAACCTCAAAGACATTAATCAACTGAGTACGACCCGGTGTTTTACTGGTTCGCGCTAAACCCTTTTGACGCGCCAAGCGATTCAAGGCACTTGATTTCCCTGCATTTGAGCGCCCTGCAAAAGCGACCTCAATACCTGATTCAGGAGGCAGATGTTTATCTAAATGACGAATATCTGGTGCACTAATTAAAAAATGCGCTTTTTGAAAATGTATTTTTGGAAATTCCAAGATATGCCTCGCTTTAGTCATGTAGCAAAATTGTTACTTTTATTAAACTTGTGTAAACTACAGTTATTAAATTTGGATAAACAACCGTTATTATTTTGCGTGCATCATAACACGCTTAAACATACTTTAAAAAATGGATAGTTATGAATAAATTATTAGTGACATTAATTGCTTTAGTCGGTTTCTCTAACGTAGTCATTGCACAGGGAGACATTGAAGCAGGTAAAGCAAAATCAGTAACGTGTGTTGCGTGTCATGGTGATGATGGCAATAGCCCATCAAACCTCTATCCAAAAATTGCAGGACAGCATAAAAGCTACCTAGCAAAACAATTAACACAGTTTAAAAATGGTGAACGTAGTGACCCAATTATGATAGGCATGGTCGCGGCACTTTCTGAGCAAGATATTGAAGACTTAGCGGCTTATTACGCATCACAAACAGCGACACCTGAAACCGTGTCACCAGAAGTAGCTGCTGCGGGTAAAAATTTCTATATGGGAGGCGACAAAAAACGTGGCATTCCAGGTTGTACCGCTTGTCATGGACCACGTGGTAATGGTTTAGAACTTGCAAAATTTCCTAAAATATCTAATCAGCACCCCGCTTATATCAAAGCACAGCTGGAAAAATTCCGCAGTAAAGCACGTAATAACGATCCAAATGAGATGATGGTTGATATCGCCGCAAAATTAACAGATGCAGACATTGAACTGTTGTCTCAATACATTTCAGCATTGCATTAATCTGTCACTGCTTAGAAGGCGCTTCATTCTTGTGAGTGAAGCGCCTTTTTTTATGCGCTAAAAATTAAAACCTGCTATTCTTCTCGGGTAATAAATTACAACTAATTTAAGGTAGAAAAAGATGTCTCGTACTAAAAAAAGCCGTAATGCAGGAAACTCTGAGCCGGGTTATACAGGCCAACGCAAAGAAACATCACCAAATGCACAAGAATCACGTGATCGTAAACGCAAAGCTAAGCTAAAAGGCAATAAAGCGGGCGCACGTAATATAAGCGAGTCAAAACAAGCACAGCAACGCAATGCCAAAAAAGTGATCAACGATAAACGCGCAGGCAGTAAAAAAGCGATCTCTTTAACTGGCAAACCGGAAGTGCAACCTGAGACACCTAAAAAAGTGCTACAGCCGAAAGCTAAAATGGTAAAAAACAGTGTTGAAAACAAGCTATCTCCAGAAAAAGAGTTAGCGCTTATTGAAAATGACCAGCGTTTAAACGATCTGCTTGAGCTGTTAGATAACGATGAAGACGTTTCACAGGAAGATAGCTCTTGGGTTGATAAGCAGATGTCTCGCCACCAACAGTTAATGAAACAACTAGGCTGGTTAGATGAGAATGGTGAAGAAGATCTTATTCAACAGTTTGAATCTGCAAGTTCTGCACTTGATGAGTTTAAATAGGAAACCATAACAATGGATGTTCAGCTCTTATTAGCACTCTTTTCTGGCATTATTATTATCGGCCTCGCATTTTATGCGGGGTTGTTAATCAAACGTATTAAATTACAAAAAATAACACAAGCAAAAGTAGAGACTGAAAAAGCACAACAGGTTATCCTTAAAAAAAAGCAACGTAACGACAACATTTGTGAAAGCATCCGCTTTATTGCTCGTGCAACAGCGCAAAAACAGTGTAACGTTTCTGAAGCATCGATTCGCTTAAGTGTGCTGCTAGAGACCCTGTTGGTTGAACCTAAAATAGAGATTGATCATCGTTACCCTGCTATCTCTGCTTTATTTGAAAATATTAAAGAATTTGCAACACATGCAGAGCGCAAGCAGATGGATAAAAAACGCTTGAAAAAACAAGATAAGCAACGTCAAGTTTTTGAAGATAAATTCGAAGATGCGATCATTAAAGAAGCACAACTATTAGAAAATTTTTCAATATAAAAAGAGAGAATTAAGATGGAAAAGCTCGTTTGGGATCAAGCACTCATTGAAAAATACAATTACAGTGGGCCACGCTATACTTCTTATCCAACGGCCTTAGAATTTAATGAAAGCTTCAATTATAAGGACTTGCTTCAATCAGCAAAAACCTACCCTGAACGCCCGCTTTCCCTCTATATCCATATCCCTTTTTGTCATAAGCTTTGCTATTTTTGTGGCTGTAATAAAACCATTACTCGTCATCAAGAAAAAGCAGATAAATACCTAGATTTTCTTGAAAAAGAGATAAAAATTCAAGCGCCACATTTTAAAGACCGCCAAGTTAGCCAGTTACACTGGGGCGGTGGCACACCCACCTTTTTACTGCCTCCTCAAATCACCCGTTTAATGGATATTTTACGAGCCAACTTCACCTTCAGAAGTGGTGCAGAGTTAAGCATTGAAGTTGATCCTCGTGAAATTGAACTCAGCACTATCGACCACCTTGCTAAAGAGGGTTTTAATCGCCTCAGTTTAGGCGTACAAGACTTTAATAAAGCGGTGCAAAAAGCGGTCAATCGTGAACAAGATGAACAGTTCATTGAGAAATTACTGACACGGGCGCGTGAGCAAGGTTTCCAATCAACCAATTTAGATATGATTTATGGTTTACCTCTGCAAACCAAAGAGACCTTTGCCCATACGCTTAACAAAGTATTGGAGCTTGATCCCGCACGTCTCTCTATTTTTAATTATGCACATATGCCCAGTATTTTTGCAGCACAGCGTAAAATCAATGAAGATGATATGCCAAAACCTGCTGAAAAACTGGCCATGTTGCAATATACCATTGAGTTTTTAACCCAATCAGGTTATCAATTTATCGGTATGGATCACTTTGCTAAACCCAATGATGAACTGGCTATCGCACAGCGACAAGGTATTTTACACCGTAATTTCCAAGGTTATACCACGCAAGAAGATGCCGATTTGCTTGGCATGGGTGTTTCAGCGATCAGCCAAATCGGTCACTGTTATTCACAAAACCAGAAAAAACTATCAACCTATTACACGCAAATCGAAGAGATGGGACACGCACAATGGCGTGGTGTTGGTTTAAATGCCGATGATTTGATTCGCCGTGAAGTGATAAAAAAACTGATCTGTAATTTTAAGTTAGACATTAAAGAGATTGAAGCAACCTTTGATCTTAACTTTAAAAACTACTTTGTTGAAGACATTAAACTACTACAGTGCTTTATTGATGATCAACTGGTCAGCATTGATGACAATGAGATAAACGTACATCCTAAAGGGCGTTTATTGATCCGTAATATCTGTATGTGTTTTGATGTTTACCTGCGTAACAAAGCGCGTCAACAACAGTTTTCACGCGTTATTTAATCATGCACAGTAATATAATGGGCAATTACTACATTGGCATCATGTCTGGCACTAGCTTAGACGCGATTGATGTGGTGATTGCTCAGCGTACAACACAAGGGTTTCAGCAGGTTGCAGGTTTTGCGCCTGTTATGCCAAAGAAACTGCGCAAACAACTGCTTACGATTTGTAATGATAAACACGTTAACCTACAAACACTCGGCGAAGTAACCCATCAATTTTCTCAACGCTGCGCGATGGCGGTTAATCAACTTTTAAAAACTGCGAAGTTTGATGCGAAGCAAATTAGTGCCATTGGTAGCCACGGACAAACTATTTTTCACGACCCACTGGGGAAATATCCGTTTACCCAACAAATTGGCGATAGTAATCTCATTGCTGCCCAGACTGCGATCACTTGTGTCAGTGATTTTAGAGGCATGGATATCGCTTACGGTGGTCAAGGCGCGCCGTTAGTACCCGCTTTTCATCAAGCACTGTTTGCCAAACAAGGTGAAACACGCATCATCCTTAACATGGGTGGTATTGCTAATATCAGTATCTTAGGGGCAGATAGTAGTTTACTTGGTTATGATACAGGGCCGGGTAATATGTTGATGGATGGTTGGATAGAGCAATGCTTAGGACTGCCCTTTGACAAAAATGCGACTTTTGCACAACAAGGTACGGTACAAATAGCGCTATTAGATAAATTATTAGAAGATGATTATTTTTCCCTACCCGCGCCTAAAAGCACTGGTCGAGAAAAATTTAATCTTGCTTGGCTAGAAGCGCATTTGATCCATTTTGATCTACAACAGTGCGATATTCAACGCACGTTATTAGAATTTAGCGCCATCACCATTTGCGATCAAATCAAATTACACAGTGATAAAGCCGATGTTTTTGTTTGTGGTGGAGGCGCACTAAACCCACTACTCATGCAACGATTACAAGCTTTAATGCCAAATCATCATATTCAAGATACCCAAGCCTTAAATATTGATCCGATGTTTGTTGAAGCTATCGCGTTCGCATGGCTTGCAGAACAACGTTTATTAGAAAAACCGATTCCACTTAAAGCGGTCACAGGTGCAAAAAAAGACGCTATTTTAGGCTGTGTCTACCTGCCTTAGTAACAGGGCAAACGGGTTTAAAACAAACAGAATGAGTTTGCTTTCTGGTCAGTTGTTAATTCAAGCATCAAAAGGCAGGACTAAAGTCCCACTTCCGATGAATAATTAGCTTACTTTTGGGAAGTGGGACTTTAGTCCTGCATGTTTTCATTTATATAAATAGAGACTAATTCCTTCAATCAAGAAAAATCACTGGATTGGTGGTTAACTGTACTTAATACCAATCCGCATAAGTATCTGATCTATCTTGTTGGTTAAAATAATAAATAGCGACGTTGCATTCAATCGCAATAGCTAGCTATTACTCAATCATGCGCCTTGCTCTTCATCATTTTCCCTCAACAAGCCCTGATC
>NZ_ATUO01000144.1 GCF_000420245.1 Psychromonas hadalis ATCC BAA-638
TTGAAATTAACTAAATCACAGGTAAAAAAAAACCTCCATATAATAAATTAGAGAGAGGAGAACAATAAATGATAGAAACGTTTCTTCCGTTTTTCGTCAAGAATTGAGCGCTCGTTTGAAATCAACTAAATCACAGGTAAAAAAAACCTCCGAATAGCAAGCTATGCGGAGGAAAACTAAGGAAGAAACTATAAAAATAACTAGTTCAAAAGATTAGTCCTCAGCTTATAGAAAAAGTTCAAAATTAATTTCCATTGAAAATTAATGCGCTTCATCCCAGTTAATCCCAACACCTACATCGGCGATTAAGGGGACGTCCAACTGTGCAGCTTCCGCCATGATGGCTTGAATCTCTTTGCTGTAAGATTCAACACAATCCTCTTTAATATTAAACACCAGTTCATCATGTACTTGCATCAAAAGTTGCACACTTCCCTCCTCTTGCTTCGCAACCCAAGCAGCCATATCGATCATCGCTTTTTTAATGATATCGGCAGCGGTGCCTTGCATCGGGGCATTAATTGCTGCACGTTCAGAAGCTTTCTTGAGCATGCCATTACGTGAATTGATATTCGGCAGCTGTAAACGGCGGCCTAAAATCGTTTCCACATATCCCTGCTCTTTTGCCACGGTGCGCGTCTCTTCCATATAGGTTAATACCCCCGGATAACGAGCAAAGTATCTGTCCATATATTGCTGTGCATCATGACGACCAATGTTAAGCTGCTTCGCTAACCCAAACGCGCTCATGCCATAGATTAAACCGAAGTTAATCGCTTTCGCGCTTCGACGCTGATCAACAGTCACATCTCCCACGTCCACAGAAAAAACTTCAGCGGCGGTGGCTTTATGGATATCTACGCCATTTGAAAACGCATCTAATAAGCCTTTATCTTGTGAAAGATGCGCCATGATACGCAACTCTATTTGACTATAATCCACCGCCACTATTTTATAACCTGACTGGGCAATAAATGCTTGGCGAATACGACGACCTTCTGCACTTCTAATAGGAATATTTTGCAAGTTTGGATCGCTTGAAGACAAACGTCCGGTAACGGTGACCGCTTGATGATAAGAGGTATGCACACGCCCTGTTTTTGCATTGACCATTCGAGGTAATTTATCGGTATAAGTTGATTTAAGCTTACTTAAACCACGATGCTCAATAATCAATTTAGGCAGAGGGTAAGTTAATGCTAACTCCACTAAAACCTCTTCTGCGGTTGAAGCTGCACCTTTGGGTGTTTTCTTTAAAATAGGCAGGTTTAACTCTTCAAAAAGAATCACCTGTAACTGCTTTGGAGAGCTTAAGTTAAACGGTTTACCTGCCTCTTTATAAGCAAGCTCCTCTATCTCTAATAGCCGTTTCGCTATCTCAGTGCTTTGAGCCAATAACATTTGACTGTCAATCTCGACACCACCACGCTCAATATCACTGAGCACGGTTAACAACGGTAACTCTATCTCATTAAACAGCGTTAATAACACTGGCGACTCTTTTAGGCGACCATAAAGCTCAAGGTGTAAACGCAGGGTAATGTCCGCATCTTCAGCCGCATAAGGGGCGGCCTCTTTAATGCTAATTTGGTTAAAGGTAAGTTGTTTTTTGCCTTTACCTGCAATCTCTTCAAAGGAGATACATTTATGATCAAGGTACTTAAGCGCAAGGGTATTCATATCATGTTTACCCGTACTATCAATCACGTAGGATTCGAGCATGGTATCAAACTCAATCCCTTTTAACTCGATGCCATGATTGAGCAAGACACTGCGATCATACTTAAGGTTTTGTCCTACTTTTTTCTGTTTTTCATCTTCTAAAAGCGGTTTCAGTTTCGCCAGTGTTTCGGCAAAATCTAGCTGCTGAGGGGCATCGATATAATCATGCGCTAATGGCAGATAAACCGCTTCAATGTTCTCGTTACCATCTTGAATGGCAAACGATAATCCAACAATTTTCGCCTGCATATAATCTAAACTGGTGGTTTCTGTATCAAACGCAAATAGGTCGCTTGCCTCAAGCTTTTTGATAAGCTGCGTTAACTGACCCTTTGTATAGATAGTTTTGTAGCTACTTCTGTCAACAAGCACACTATTAACCGTTTTAGTCTCGCTATTTTTCGTTTCACCCGTCGGGCTTTCCACTACTTTCCCACCATCAAGCAGTGCCGATAACCAACGTCTAAATTCTAGTTTTCCAAACAGTTTAATTAACTCATCACTGTCCTGCTCGGCAAATTTAAAGTCGTCATAAGCCACGTCTAACTCAACATCTAATTTAATCGTGGCTAACCGATAAGAGAGACGCGCCATCTCTTCGTTATCCGCCATTTTTTTAGAGATAGTTTTACTACCACGAAACCCAAGGGGCGCAAGTTTCTCTAAATTTTCATAGATAGCATCCATCGAACCAATGCCTTGTAACATCGCTAATGCAGTTTTTTCACCAACACCTGGGACACCGGGAATGTTATCAGCGGTGTCGCCCATTAAAGCAAGGTAGTCAATAATCAGCTCTGGCGGAACACCAAATTTATCACTCACACCTTGTACATCCAGTACGGTATCCGTCATGGTATTGATCAGTAGCGTATGCTCATCCACCAGCTGCGCCATATCTTTATCGCCGGTGCTGATCAGGGTCTTAATCCCTTTTTCACTGGCCTGTTTTGAAAGCGTGCCAATAACATCATCGGCTTCAACGCCATCAACAATTAAAATAGGCAGACCCATCGCTTTGATAACGGCATGGAGAGGTTCAATTTGAATACGCAGATCATCGGGCATACTAGGACGGTTGGCTTTATATTCGCTGTACATATCATCACGGAAGGTTTTACCTTTGGCATCAAATACGACAACGATATGACTCGGGTTAAACTGACGCATTAGGCTTTTAAGCATGTTCACCACGCCATAAACGGCACCTGTTGCTTCACCCGCTGAGTTAGTAAGATGTGGAGGAGAGAAAAATGCACGATAAAGATAAGAGGAGCCATCAACCAGTACAAAAGGATTTTCAGGGATCGTCGCCATCAGCTTATTACCTAGTTAGAAAATTAGGCAAAGATTATACCCTACTTCTAACAGACTAGGGGGGCGCTATTCAGGAAAAAGGTGCAACTTAAGTTACACCTTAACCGAACAGTTAACCTTTATAGAGTTTCGGATTAAACAGATCTCTTAACCAATCACCAAGTAGGTTAATCACTAAGACCAGTGAGATTAAAACAATGCCCGGGAATAGCGTTATCCACCACGCACCAGAGAAGATATATTTAAAACCGATACTGATCAGCGCGCCTAAGGAGGGTTGGTCAACGGGTAACCCTAATCCTAAAAAGGAGAGCGCTGCTTCCGACATAATGGCGTTGGCAATCTGTACGGTTGAGATAACCAAAATAGGTGATAAACAGTTAGGCAGTATATGACGAAACATAATACGCCCCGCTTTAAAACCCATGACCTGCGCGGCTTCTACATACTCTTTTTGCTTCTCAGCCAGCACCGATGCTCGAATGGTGCGCGCATATTGTGGCCACTCAGCAACCCCAATAATAACGATTAACATGACCACTGCGTATTCACTAAAGAACTCAGCACCAAAGCTTGCTTTAAAAATAGCAGAGACAATAATAGCGACCATCATAGTGGAAAATGACAGTTGTACATCGGCAAAACGCATTAAGAAGCTATCAATTCGACCACCGAAATAACCCGCTGACAAACCGATAACAATACCTAAAACCAACTGTACTGCGACCGCTAAAAAGCCAATCGTTAATGATAAACGCGCCCCATATAAGATAGTGGAGAGAATATCGCGACCTTGATCATCGGTGCCTAATAAAAAGCGTTGATCACCTTCCTCCATCCAACTCGGCGGAAGTTCAGAGTCCATGATATCGATAATCATCAAATCATAGGGATCAGTAGGCGCTAATATCGGTGCAAAAAGTGCCGACAAAAAGAAAGCTAAAAATAGTGCAAAACTGACCATCGCCACTTTGTCACGTTTAAAGTAGTAGATAAAATCAGAGTTTTTGATTTTCTGCCAACGAGAAGAGGTGGTTATTGTTAACTCATTCATGATTAAGCCCCTTTACCAGTAATATTAACGGTTGGGTTTATCACACCGTATAACAAGTCAACAATAGTGTTAGTGACCACAAAAATCAGCCCAACAAAAATAACGTAAGCGGTAATAAGTGGCGTATCTACACGGTTAATCGCTTCTAAAAATAGAAAACCAGTCCCCGGCCATTGGAAAACTGTTTCCGTTAAAATGGTGTAAGCGACCATTGTCCCTATCTGCACACCACCAACCGTTAACAGCGGCAGCATGGTATTTTTCAAAGCATGTTTATAATACACCTTGTTCATGGGTAGCCCTTTTGCTATAGCAAATTTCACATATTCAGAGCTAAGTGCTTCTAACATTTCAGAGCGAACTAAACGAATAAATAGTGGCAACATAATTGAAGCTAATGAGACACAAGGTAATATCAGATGTAACAAACCATCTTTGGTGAAAAAACCACTTTCCCAACCAAGAATAATAACCGTATCACCACGACCGTATGAGGGAAGCCAATTCAGTTCAATAGAAAATATATACATTAATATAATGGCGGTTAAAAATACGGGCACGGATATACCAATACTACTGATCGCCAGAATCACTTTGGTCCACACACTTTTAGGATGAATAGCGGAGTAAACACCTAATGGAATAGAGACAGCAATAATAATCAAGGCAGCACCAAATACCAGCTCCAGTGTTGCTTGTAATTTGTCTAAAATAATGTCAACAGCGGGACGTTTAAGGAAATAGGAAGTACCTAAATCGCCTTGCAGTGCATTACCAATAAAACGACCATATTTTGTCATATAAGGGTCATTTAGCCCAAGTTCATCACGCAACACTTGACGCTCTTCTTCTGAAACTGACTGTCCAACCATCTCACGTAGTGGATCACCGAGGCTATCTTGAATTGCAAATGCGACTAAACTGATCACAAACATCACTATTAATGCCTGAAAAAGTCGCTGGACTAAAAAGGTAAACATTTGTTGTTCCCTATAAATGTTTAAACGGCACAGAAAGTGTGCCGTTTGTTGTTAAGTTAATTATTTATTTAACGACTAAATCACCAAAATAAGGGAAGTTAAGCGCGTTTACGATGGGTGCAACTTGTAGATTAGATTTTGCGCCCCAAGCAAGATCCTGCCAATGTAATGGTACAAAGGCAGCATCATTATACAGTATTCTTTCTACCTCTTTTAACATCTCAGCACGTTTACTCGGATCTGTTTCTGCATTGGCTTTATTGACTAACGCATCCATTTTAGGGTTAGCGTAATGACCACAGTTATAAGCGCCTTTACCTGTTTCTTTATTACGCGTCATGGTTAAAAATTCAGAAAAGTTAGCTGAATCTTCCGTATCAGCATGCCACCCGATCATCATCATATCCGCTGAACATAAATCAAACTCAGGCCAGTATTGTGCTTTAGGCATGGTTTTAAGGTCAACTTTAATGCCTATTTTAGCGAGCATTGAAGCACTTGCTTGGGCGATTTGAGCATCATTAACGTAACGGTTATTCGGTGCCATCATGGTTAATTTAAAGCCTTTCTCGTAACCCGCTTCTTTCATCAGCGCACGCGCTTTTTTCAAGTCATAACGTGGCACTAAACTTTCATCATGTCCGGCATAACCTGCAGGGCTTTGTTGCCCAGCAGCAGTACCAAACCCTTTCATGATTTTTTTAACAATCGCTTCATTGTTAATGGCATATACAATCGCTTGACGAACACGCACATCTTTTAATGCTTCATTGCTATTTTGATTCATCTGTAGAGTAATAATACGCGTACCAGAAACGGTGGTCAGATTGATATTTTTAGTTTTAATCACACGTTTTTGGTCGTTAGGTGCAACAGGGTGAATCAGGTCAACATCACCTGAAAGTAGCGCTGCAACACGGGTTGCATTCTCTTTGATGGGCACTAAGGTTAGTTTATCAACGTTACCCGGTGATGCGGTATCCCAGTAGTCATCAAAACGCTCAAACACCACTTTTATACCCTGTTCGCGAGAAGTAACAATGAAAGGCCCGGTGCCTGACACATGAGTAGAAGCAAAAGAGCTACCATGTTTTACAATGCGTGATTTATCTTTACCATCGATTTCGCCAGAGTAGAATTTACTGTCCATCGGAAAAATATAGGTCGCGGTTTGTAAGACTAATGGATAGGGCTTAGATGATATTATCTCTACGGTGTAGTCGTCTATTTTCTTCAACTCTTTATAAGGGGAGAAGATAGCTTTGTAATCACCTGATTTTTTCAAACGGTTGAATGTCCAAACCACATCGTCTGCAGTCATTGTATTACCCGAATGGAATTTCACCCCTTTGCGTAGTGTGAAACGGAAAGTAGTATCATCAATACGCTCCCACTTTTCTGCTAAACGAGGCTCAAAGTTAAACTGTTTATCAAAACGCACTAAGGGATCAAATAGCATATGTGACATCTGTATCACGCCACCAGACAGCTGTTCATGTGGGTCAAGTGTTACCGGATCTGAATCATAAGCGACGGTTATATCAGCCGCAACGGCTGAAAAGCAAAGTCCTGTTGCTAATAATGCAATGGTAAGTTTTGTTTTTAAAAATTTCATTCGTTAGTTCCTTTTCATGGTGTTTGTTATTTATAACGCGGATCGTAACCCTTTAAATTCGGGCATCAGTGAAATTAAATGTTGGCTATATTCATGCTGTGCATTAGTAAAAAGTTGCTCACTATCACAAACTTCTACAAGCTCACCTCGGCGCATAACCCCCACTCGGTCACAAATTTGGCGGATAACGGGCAAATCGTGGCTGATAAAGAGCATCGTCAGTTTTAATTCGTCTTGTAGATCTTTAAGTAGATTTAATATCTGTGCTTGCACCGATACATCGAGTGCTGAAGTCGGTTCATCGCAAATAAGCAGGCGCGGACGTGTCGCTAATGCGCGCGCAATAGAGATACGTTGACGTTGCCCACCAGAAAACTCATGGGGATATTTAACCCCTGACATTTTTCCTAAACCAACATGATCTAACAGATCAAAAACAATCTGCTGAATTTGTGATTCAGAACTAGCCAGTTTATGAAAACGGATCGGCTCAGCAATAATGTCATAAACCTTCATGCGTGGATTCATTGAAGTATAAGGATTCTGAAATACCATCTGCATTTGACGGCGAATAGGACGGCGCTCTCTTTCTGACTTTAATGAGGTTAAGTCAATTCCCTCAAAGGTTATTTTACCCTCGTTAGGTGGGTATAAGCCTGCAATAACACGTGCTATCGTTGATTTACCCGATCCTGACTCGCCCACTAGACCAAACGTTTCCCCCTCATTGATGACAAAACTAACGTTTTTATTGGCTTGCACGTATTCACGTTTACTCTCAAAAAAGGAGTCTTTAGTAATAAAGCGTAGGTTAATATTCTCTACTTTTAGTAGTGGGCCAGTATATTCACGTTGATCTTCACTTTGCCCAAGCCAGTGGTTTTTGATATCGAGTGGCTTCAACTCATGCGCCTCTTCGATATAACTAACCAGTGGGAAACGGTCTAATTTAATATCGGATCGGGGCACAGCAGAGATCAAACTGCGTGTATATTCATGGCTAGGATTCCCTAAAACCTGTGCGGTTTCTCCAAATTCAACCAGTTCACCGCGGTACATTACTGCTACCTTATCGGTAATATTGGAAACCACCCCCATATCATGGGTAACCAACATACAACCTACCTGTTTTTCAATACACAGGTTACGGATAAGGGTTAAAATTTGATCTTGAATGGAAACATCTAATGCCGTAGTCGGTTCATCAGCAATAATAAGATCGGGCTCGCCAGAAAGTGCAATCGCAATAACAACACGTTGACGCATACCTCCTGAAAATTGGTGTGGATACTGTTTAATACGCAATTCAGGTTCAGGAATACCCACTTGTTGCATCAAATCCAGAGCACGTTGCTTTGCCTCTGCCTTGGTCATGTTTAAATTTGCATGAATAGTTTCCAGCAATTGTTGCTCAACAGTAAAAAGCGGATTTAGTGAGGTCATGGGGTCTTGGAAAATAAAACCAATTTTATTGCCACGTATATGGCGCATCTGCTTAGCGGTCTTTCCTGAAATTAACTCCCCATCTAATAAAACCTCACCTGCAGCGATAACCCCAGGAGGGCTAAGTAGATCAATGATGGCATTACCGACGGTGGATTTCCCAGCCCCTGATTCGCCAACAACGCCAACGATTTCACCGCGGTTAATATTAAAAGAGAGGTCTTTTACCGCAACATGGGTACCAAAACGTGAAGGGTATTCGATGCGCAGGTTTTTAACTTCCAATAAAGACATTAATACGATCCTTGTAATCACTGCTACATAGCAGTCATTAAAAAATAAAGATAACTCTACACAACTTATCTACAGTGAATAAGTATTCATAAAAAGCGCACATAACAAAAAAGAATAAGTGAAAAATATCATCATAGAACAATAGTTCTACAACAACAAATAGCAAAGGTGGTTTTTGGCTACCAGTTCAAATTATTAATTATTAATTATGTGCTATAGCACCCTATTTATATTACTTTTTGTTATTTTTTTTGTTTTATGATCTGCTTGTATATTGAATGAAGAGTGTAGTTATACCAATTACAGTAAATGACTAATCTATTTTACTGGTTAAAATAACTCACTTCTGCGTTGTAAGTTTTGTAAAGGGAACAACCATTTACGTCAACTTACGCCTTAAATTTAGCTATTTTCCTGCGCAAAATTTAGATCACATACTTAATGTAATCGGTATTAAAAGGCTTGTTGAGTGATCGACAGTCAGTTTTAACCTAGCCCTTATTCTATTTTGTTATATTAAGTTTAGGTAAAAAAAGCACAACTCAGTGGGTTTATTTTTATATTAATTTGACTATGAAAAGTACAGAGTTGGAG
>NZ_ATUO01000145.1 GCF_000420245.1 Psychromonas hadalis ATCC BAA-638
TAAATCAATTTAAAAAATTCCAGCGTTATCTCGAAGATGGCAGGTTAAGCATTGATAATAATCGAGCAGAGCGTGCAGTGAAGCCCTTTGTGATAGGTCGTAAGGCTTGGCTATTCTCGTACACCAATACAGGTGCGAACGCGAGTGCAATTTTATATAGTTTGGTTGAAACAGCAAAAGCGAATGATCTTATTGTTCATGATTATATCGCAACCTGCTTGCAGCAGATTGCTGAAAACCCGAATGATATTGATGCGTTGCTACCATGGAATATTAAGCGTAGCTAGGTGCCATTACCCAGACGCTTACGTTATTTTAGGCATAGCTGTGAGATGTGCACTAGGGCATCTTTACCCTTCGGCTTATTTTTCTACTGGCATAAAAAAAGCAAGCCGAAGCTTGCTTTAGAGTTTAACGATTAAGTTAAAACTTATTCAGCAGTTGGTGCTTTTTCAGCTGCTTCTTTAATACTGAGACGTACACGACCTTGACGATCAACCTCTAGTACTTTCACTTTAACCATTTGGCCTTCTTTCAAGTGATCAGACACTTTCTGTACACGCTCTTCACAGATTTGTGAGATATGTACTAAGCCATCTTTACCCGGAAGAATGTTAACAAATGCGCCGAAATCAGCAAGACGTACTACTTTACCTTCGTAGATAGTACCCACTTCAACTTCAGCTGTTAGTGTTTTAATACGGTTGATTGCATCTTCAGCTTGTTCGCCAGAAGTCGCTGCGATTTTAACCGTACCGTCATCTTCAATCTCAATCGTGGTGCCTGTTTCTTCACATAAAGCACGGATAACTGCGCCGCCTTTACCAATAACGTCACGGATTTTATCCGTTGGGATTTTGATGATGTGAATACGTGGTGCGAATTGAGAAATCTCTTCACGGCCTTCAGAAATCGCTTCGTCCATCACTGTTAAGATATGTAGACGTGCAGCTTTTGCTTGGTTAAGCGCAATTTGCATGATTTCGCGTGTGATACCTTCAATTTTGATATCCATTTGCAGTGCAGTGATACCTTCACTTGTACCCGCAACTTTAAAGTCCATATCACCAAGATGATCTTCATCACCTAAAATATCAGAAAGAACAACGAACTCGTCACCTTCTTTAACAAGGCCCATTGCAATACCCGCAACAGAGGCTTTAAGCGGCACACCCGCGTCCATGAGTGCAAGTGATGCACCACAAACAGAAGCCATTGAAGATGAGCCGTTAGATTCTGTAATTTCAGATACTACACGTACTGTGTACGGGAATTCTTCAACAGAAGGCATTACCGCAAGTACACCACGTTTCGCTAGACGACCGTGACCAATTTCACGACGTTTAGGAGAGCCTACAAAACCTGTTTCGCCTACACAGTATGGAGGGAAGTTGTAATGTAATAAGAAGTGATCTTTCTTCTCACCCATTAGGCTGTCGATGATTTGTGCATCACGTTGTGTACCCAGTGTTGCAGTGACTAACGCTTGTGTTTCACCACGAGTAAACAGTGCTGAACCGTGAGTACGTGGCAATACACCAGTACGCACGTCAAGTGCACGAACACTTTCAGGATCACGACCATCAATACGTGGCTGACCTTTAATGATACGCGTACGTACCACTGTTTTTTCTAAATCATGTAAGTATTCGCCGATTTGCTTCGCTTCTAAAGACTCATCACTTGCTAATAATTTAGCTTTAACTTCCGTGGTGATCGCTTTGATTGCATCGTAACGCTGACCTTTGTCACTGATTTGGTAAGCTTCTTCAAAACGTGTTTGCGCTTCTGTCGCAATAGCTGCATCTAATGCTTCATTACGTACAGGTGCTTTCCAATCCCAAGCAGGACGAGCCACTTCAGTTGCAAACTCTTTGATTGCTTCAATAACAACTTGCTGTTGGTCATGACCGTATATTACAGCGCCTAACATTACGTCTTCGCTTAAGATAGCAGCTTCAGATTCAACCATTAATACTGCGTTGTCAGTACCTGCAACAACAAGGTTAAGGTCACTTGTTTCTAATTCTGTTTTAGTTGGGTTAAGTAGGTATTGACCCTCTTTATAACCAACACGCGCACAACCGATAGGACCGTTAAAAGGCATACCCGAGATAGAAAGTGCCGCAGATGTTGCAATCATTGCCACTACATCTGGATTGATTTCTGGATTGATTGAAACAACCGTTGCAATCACTTGTACTTCGTTTTTAAAGCCAGCAGGGAAAAGAGGACGAATTGGACGGTCAATAAGACGACAAATTAACGTTTCTTCTTCAGATGGGCGACCTTCACGTTTGAAGAAACCACCTGGAATTTTACCGGCAGCGTAGGTTTTTTCTTGGTAGTTAACAGTAAGCGGGAAGAAATCACGTTCTTCATCGCCTGATTTTTTACCAACAACAGTAACGAATACACACGTATCGTCCATGCTACACATTACAGCGGCAGTTGCTTGACGTGCCATCACGCCAGTTTCGAGTGTTACAGTATGTTCGCCATACTGAAAACTTTTAACAATAGGAGTCATTTTTTTTCCTTGGATTATATATTTAGTTTTATGCTTTTTATCGCGACGACAGTATACGTCAAAGTTTTTGCTTTAAAATGTTTTTAAGAGTGTAGAAACAAAAAAAGAGCCATATAGGCTCTTTTTATTACAAGGTGTAAAACTGCATATTCAATTAACCCATTTCTTCAATAAACTTATCCAATAAAATCAACTTGACTCGCTCACAAATTTCATCTTCTAAACAGTCTGAGACAGTGCTCTTAAGTATCAATAAATAACGCGTTATACTAGCTTTATCTACATCTGATAATTCAGAATTAATTGGAGCATGAACGATATAAAAAACCTTAGCTTCAAGGTTTAAAAAAATATTGGGAACATTTTGATATATATTAGATATTTTTGAAAAAATATCCTTTGAATCTTTAAATTTTTCAACAAGCTCTCTTCTCGAGTCTTGCTTTAAGAGCTTTTTTAATTTATTCCGATGGAATTCATTTTCAATCTTTCCGACTGGATCATCAATACCCAAAAGATCTTCTTGCCCCCTAGCTAAATCAGTGAACTCTAAAAACTGACACTTACCTTTTATTTCAAAAAAATAATCAACGGATCTTCTTGCACTTAGACTGACAACTGTCTTTATTCCAGTCTCGCCATCAACTCTGTAGCCACTAGAAGAAATGGTTGTTGGGATACGGCCCAATTCATGCTCCATTACCTCTAGGTGATCAATTAACTCCATATTTATCTATTTCCTTGGAGTTAACTACTAAAAATATCAAAAAGAGGCATTCCTAAATTAGCTTTTATTGCATCTAACTTTTTAAATAGCGGGCTATTATTATTTATGGTTTTTCCATTTTCTAATTGGATAATTGAAAAATGTTCATTAACATCTAAATCTTTGCTCTGATGTATATCCATAAGTTTCTCAATATTTTCCATCATATCAAAACTATGACTAGCCATAACAATTCTCACCCCTGCAACACTTAAATGATACAGAACATCAGTCATTATTTTTTGCCAAGCAGGATGTAAATTCACTTCAGGCTCATCAAAAATTAATATGCTATTTGGAACAATAATATGCTTATCAATCAATAAGGCGATGATACCTAAAGAGACCGCACCTGTCGCAGTCTGATGTAAATCATTGACATAACGTTCATTGCTCTGTTCATTTTGCTCAATAAATTGAATGTCACCACTATCAGATAACTGAATCTGTCCACCAATACATTTAATGATCTGCTTTTTTAGTTTTTGTAAATCTTCATTTATATCTTTAGTTACAATTTCGCTATCTAACAGCATAAATGTATCCAATATATAATCAGGTACTTTTTTTAACTCTTGTTGCTGATGCTTCATTCTTCTTCTTAAAAGTGGGTTCAATCTAGAATTAGCCCAACCTTTAATTACATCTTTAATTTTCCAATAAACGGGTGATTCTAGGTATACAACATTATCAATTTGTTGAAATTCATCTATCCCCCCCGTTTTTAGAGAAAAATTAATTGAGTTTGACTTAATTTCAATGTTGCCAATAGCGTCCCCAAAATTAAAATTAATATTTTCGGAACTAGCTTTTCTATTTTTAAGCTTAGTAAGAGAACCAACTAAAAAATTATTTAATAATGATTTTTCAAGCTGTTCTGCTAAACCATTAATAAGAGATTCATTAGGTTTATCTACAAGCTTCTTCAACTGAAGAAGTAAGGCAGTCGATTTTTTGATGTAAGAATTAAGACCCTTATATTTTTTTACATTTTCGATATCTGCCGATAATTCATTTAAAGCGAACTGTAGGTTTTTGATGTCTTTTTGTAATTCATCTTTCTGTACCATTTGAGAAACTAAAGTACCTTGGTGGTAAATTAAATCAATACCATCGACTAAAATTTTAAAAAGTAAGTTTATATTTAATACTTGCTGTTCAACTTTAAAACTTGGGGAGTTAGATGAAAATAAAAGGGAACGAATATAAGATTGCATAGAAAAAACAACAGAATCAATATCAATTGATAAGTGGTCTTTATTTAAAGAACTAAAAATACTGTATAACGAACGGGTTAAAAAGCTTTTCCCTGATGCATTTTTTCCTGCAATCAGAGTAAATGGTTTAATTTGAAATTTAGCATTTTCAATTTTACCGAAATTGTTAATTTCCATATCAATATTTTTCATATCTTGGATGTTACCCGTATATTAAAGAGTTTTGATTCGACAAAATAGTATATTAAAACATAGTATATTGCGATGAAATATAGCTAAAAATAAGATTCAAAGAGTTTATTACCCCAGAATATAAAATAATACGTAATTACTCGTGCTAGTTAGGCTAACATTTTTCCTTCGCTGATAAATAACTTTGGGCATAGAGTCTTCGTCTGTTACTGATATTCTTTAATTTATTTATAGTCTTATCTAAGCGGTTTTAGCAGTTGCTTTATCACCGAGCTTAAACTTAACAATACAATTAACACCGCTAACAAAGGTAATATCAACCACATACTAGGGTGTAATTGTGTTGGTAATTGAAAACCCCACTTCATTAAACTGAACAAAATAATCTCTGCAGCAATAGCAGCAACTACCCCCGCACTGATGGCGAGTAATCCATATTCAGCCCACAGGGTCTGGTTAATGCGCTTTTTACTCGCCCCTAAAGTACGATATAAGGTTATCTCTCGTTTACGTTCGCCCAAACTTAAGCGTAATAAAGTGAAAATCAATAAAACACCACTGACCACACCTAATGATGCAAGCCCCGTGAGTGACCATGATATCTGCCTTAATAAAGCCTGTATTTTATTACCCATAGAGCGAAAATCTAACAAACTAACGGTCGGATATAAACGTGCTAATTGATTCACTAATTCACCCTGCGCTTGCTCCACTCTAAAGCTGAGCATCCAAGTCGCAGGCAAATCAATAATGACATCTTCACTGAAGATAAAAATAAAATTAGGTTTCATGCTTTGCCATTGTACCGAACGAAGTGAGTTCACCGTGGCGCTAAAATGCTGACTATTCACTTCAAAGGTTAAACTATCACCCAATTTAATGTCTAGATCATGAGCCACTTTTTGTTCCACTGACACGGTTTTTTCACCCGTCCACTGTCCTTCAATGAGTTGGTTATAAACGGGGAGTTCTTTTGCCCACGTAAAGTTTATTTCACGCTGTAATATATGCGGTAGTTCCTCTTTAGAACCGAGGTGCTCACTGACACTTTGTTCGTTAACTTCTGTAATACGCCCGCGAATAATGGCAAATGCATCACTGCGTGGCAATGCTAACCTGTCTACTTGCTCTAAATAACCTTGTCGTTGCTCAGGACTAATATTGACTGCAAATACATTTGGCACATCAGGTGCGATCGTTTGTTGCCAATCTCCTAATAAGTCACTTTTAATTAACCAAATAAGCGCCACTAACATTAACGATCCTGACAAAGCGGCTAATTGCATCATGCTATTTCTAGGTGAGCGGTTAATACGGCTTAACGCCAAGCTAAAGGCGGGTCCCCATTTCAGTTTGGCTAGTATTTTTAATAAACCATAACTCAGCGTGGCTAAGAAAACGAATAACAGTAATAAGCCAATTAAGAGCATCCACACTAACTTGTTTGCACCATAAAACAGCAGTAATGCGCTAAACGGTAACAATAGTAGCCACCAGATTTTTTTCGTATAATTTATTTTTTGCTGCTGAATAACATTGATAGCCGGTGCGTCTAATAAGCGAGTAAGGGGAATTAATAATGCAGGTAAACCAATGCAAAGAGCCACCACAAGGGCAAATATAAACGGTTGAGCCCCCACACTGGGTAGTTGCTCAGGCAAAATATCCGCCAAGGGTAAGCGTAATAAAAACTCTAAGATTAACCCTAAAAAACTGCCTATAACAAAAGCGACAACAAACATCATGAAAACTTGTGTGCTCAGCCATAAACGTAACCACGCTCTGCTTGCGCCCATACTTTTAAGCATCGACACAGTTTCACTGCGATCACGCACATAATGTAAACAGGTTAAAATTAATGTCACCGCTGCCATCAAAATTACCATCAAGATAGTCAGTGATAAATATTGTTTGGCTTTCTCAATCAAGCCACCTGTGCTCCCTTGTTTATTTTGATCAACCCAAGATTCACCTGCTTGTAAAACAGTCTCTTTTTGCAACATAACAAGTGCGGATTCACTGCCATTAACAAACAAACGATGATTTACCCGACTGCCCACTTGCACCGCGCCTGTTTTATCTAAATCACTGTGGTGAATAAACAGGTTCGGGATGCTATTAAAAGGGTTATAAATTAATTCAGGCTCATCTTTAATTAACCCAGAAATATTCAATTGTGCATCACCAATGGCAATGCTTTCGCCTATTTCAACGTCTAACAACGTAAATAAACGTGCAGATAACCATAATTCACCGGGACTCACATGGTGCTTTAATTGTTGATTTTGATCGGTTAAATTTAACTCTCCACGTAATGGGTAATTACTTTCAACACTTTTAACACTTACCAACTGCATTTTTTGTTCACTAAACGCCATGGTTTGAAATTGACTTTGTGAAGAGACAATCAGCCCCTGTTGTTGTGTTTTTTCTAATAGTGTCGTTGAAATAGGGTTGGCAGACTTAAAAACTAAATCAGCGGCCAATAAAGAGCGACCATGATCTGTCATCACTTTCTCAACACGTAAGGCAAGCGTTGATAGCGCCACAACACTGGCAATGATTAAGGTGAGTGCTACCACCACCGGCCACAATTGCCCAAAACAAATTTCTCGCCAACTCCAGTTGACGATCATTTTATTGATTTTTAGTGATTTTCCTAACATGGGTTTTCCTGGCATTGGCCATCATTAATAATCAAAGTACGCTGACAACGTTTCGCAAGGTTGGCATCATGCGTGACCAGAATGAGGGTTGTGCCCTGCTCTTTGTTCATTTCAAATAACAGTTCGATAATATGCGCCGCCGTTTTTTGGTCTAAATTCCCCGTCGGTTCATCGGCAAACAGAACTTTAGGCTGGGTTATAAAAGCACGTGCTAATGCCACACGTTGCTGTTCTCCACCCGAAAGTTGCGTAGGAAGATGTGTTTCACGACCCGCAAGCCCCACCTCTTGTAATAACTGTTTGGCTTTTTTATTGTTACTGGTTTCATCTTCATTACCCCGTAATAGCATCGGTAATGTGACGTTTTGCAGTGCAGTTAATGACGGAATAAGTAAAAAATCTTGAAAAACAAAACCAACTGATTCGCTGCGAATTTTGGCACGTTGTTCATCATCCATCTCTGAAATAGTTGAATTTAATAGCGTAATTGAGCCCGATGTTGGTTGGTCTAATCCAGCAAGCAACCCCATTAATGTTGACTTACCCGCACCAGATGTTCCCATAATAGCGACAGATTCGCCGGCATTAATGGTAAAAGAGATCCCCTTTAAGATAGATAATTCGCTATCATTGCTTATTACTGACTTAGTCACATTTTCAACACTTATGATGGATTTACTCATGATTAAATTTGTTTCCCTGTTATTCTCTGCACTTTTCGCATTACTGTTTTCATTAACCGTTAACAGTAGCACGTTACTGATTGTGGGAGATAGCTTAAGCGCAGGTTATCAAATGCCCGTAAAGCAAAGCTGGCCAGTGTTATTACCCGAACAATTAAAACGACAAGGTAATGTAGTTGAGGTTATCAATGCCAGTATTTCTGGTGATACAACGGGTAATGGTTTAGCAAGATTAACGATTTTATTAACACGCTATCAACCAGATTATGTACTGATAGAATTAGGCGCTAATGATGGATTACGTGGCTTTTCAGCAACGATTATTAGCAATAATCTAGAGGTGATGATTGAGAAAATAAAAGCGAACAAGGCCTTGCCTATTTTAATGCAGATCCATGTCCCGACAAATTACGGTAAGCGTTACAGCGATGCTTTTTCAGGACTGTATGCAACACTCAGTACACAACAAAACATCCCATTGATGCCTTTCTTTCTTGAATATGTAATAACACAACCACAATGGATGATGAGTGACGGTTTACACCCGAATATAAAAGCCCAGCCGTGGATTGCCGAGTTTGTGGCAAAAGAGCTCAGTAAGATCATAAAATAAAAGGGGGGGGAAACTGGGGAATGGAACGTTAGCTACGCCTTGTTAACCAAGCAGAACTAAAGTCCTATGTCCACGTTGATGTTTTATTTTTTGGGGATATGATGTTTATTTGGACGTGTGGCTTTAGCCACGCCTTTGTTAACCAAGCAGAACTAAAGTCCTGAGCCCGATGTAAATCAATCGTTTTTATTTGCTGCTTTGCACAAACAAAAAAAGAGCCCTTAGGCTCTTTTTGTTAACAAGGTTTAAATCGAGGTCCGTACTGCATAGACGACATAGACCAAGTTCAGCGA
>NZ_ATUO01000146.1 GCF_000420245.1 Psychromonas hadalis ATCC BAA-638
TTTTGATATATTGTCCCTAAGCAATCAATAATAACTCTATTCCTCTCTTTTAAATTCACTACCAGTTCCTGTTGTGCGGAGGTAGTCAGTACATGTGGCCCTTACACCCAACGTGCCGTCGGTGTTTGAGTTGGCTTGTATTTTAAGTCTGGGAAGTATGTAGATTGCGCTTTAAGCTCTTCTCTTATTTATGCTCTAATGCAGCGTACACTATAAGGCAACAAGTCATGATCATTAGTAATGCTTCAATGCGCTCAGGCTTTTTTAAATATAATGAAGATGGTAAAAAATCAGGACTTTTTAAAAAACGAAAACCTTTTTCTACACTTTGTTGTGATTTGTAAAGCCCAAGCATTTTTTCCATTGTTAATGTTTCGCTACAATTATTTGTCGCTAACATGAACATGCCTTTTTCTTGTAAACTCGCCTGACGCTCTTCTAATGAACAATAAACCTGCCCTGTTATTTGATACTCATGCTTCTCTGCTTGTTGCCCCTGTTTAGGGCGACCACTTTTTTGTAAACTGCGTATTCAATTATTTCTATATCACTGGTTTCTATATAGCTCTGTTTTTTAAGCCATTTATTTAATGATTTACGTGCATCTAGTGCACATGAATCACGCTCTCGTGTTAATTTTTTAAAAGATTTTAGTGAAATAGTTGAATCTTTAAGCATGCGCTTATCTAACGTGTGTTGCTCTCGTTTCATTGCTTGCTCACTACGTAATAACAACCAACGTTGTTTTACACCACCATAATCCGAATCAAGCCACACTCCGCTGTAGCCGTTCTCTAATGTAGTGAAGGAATAATTTTCTTGTTCTGCGATGGCCAATTTAACTAATGTTAGTTTTTGTGGTGCGCGGGATATGAATAATCTGCCTTGTTCATCAAGTGATTGAATAGTTTCCGCGGTATATAAGGCTGCATCGCCAATGAAATGGTTACATTGTTGTGCTGCATTAAGACTGCTTAAGTGGTTTTTTACAATATTTTTAAAGCCTTCATTATCATTGATATTACCGCTCGCCGCTTGCATGTAAACAGGGAGCCCTGCTTTATTTTCGGTGATTAGGTTAATGACGACTTGGTTTAATTCTGGGCGGTGATCTCGACTGTAGCCACGCACAAGTTTAATCGTTTGAGGATCATCATCGTTATTATCATAACGCCCATCGACATGGATACTGGTGGAATCAATATTTAATCCCTCACAAGGAAGATTTAAATACTCAATAACACGTGCAGATAATGTTTGATAAAGCCCAGAAACACCTGTTTCATAGAGTTGATCGAGGCAACGCCCTAATGCATCATCATTGATATGTTCAGCCCTTATACCCTCTCCAAGAAGACGCTCGACAGGTTTGTCAGCAAAATATTCAGGATACATATGCAATGTACGACCAGTAAAACCAAGGCCATTTAGGATCATTGCTTCAACAAGTTGTCCATAAGAAATTTTCTTATCCTTACTTTACTTGGGATGTGCTTGATCGATAAGCTTTGCAATACCAATTTCTTTATACATGCCAGCGACTAAACCTAAGTGATCGAGATTTTTTATAGAATATGTCATGACTTACCATTACCCAAAGATAAGTAATAGATAAAATATGACGATCCACGTCAACTTATTTATTCTAAATTATGAAGGACGGCATAAATTAACCGTTTTTATTAATTAACCGAACAATTATCGATTGAAATTTAATCACTTTTAATGGGTGCGGAAAGACAGCAATATAGAGTGATTTCAATAAAAGCGCTAGGCGGTTGAGCACAACCGGTGAGTAGAGCAGACACCACCATAATTTCCGGATAATTCAATTTCAAAATATTAATCCTTTAATGTGTAAAAAACCTAACGAGGCCGTAGAATTTACATTCACTTGGGATTCCATAGAGTATTCTATTTTCAGTCACTAATTGATTAAATTGAACCCTAAATGGGTTTTCGGAACTAATGAGGGAGGGTTTATTGATGTGAGGGCTTTACCATTGAGTATTTACCTTCGTTTTCCCACGCGGCGTGAACTTACTCGGTAATTCATGCTTTTATTAACCGTGATATTCCTAAAAAATAGAATTTATTCACATACATTGACTTTAAATGCAGAATGAAAGACTTGCTCCTGAGGCATTCTCCTTCGGACGACTAAAAAGCGTTTTAGGTTGTTTGTCTCGGTCACTATTTTTTGTGTTTACATCACATTTTACAAGGATAATTATATGTTTATTAATTTGAATATAGGATACTAAATTCACTGGAATTAAGCATGTATTTTACAATTAATTCATAACCTAGGGGGCATAAAATGAACCTGTATCTTAAATGGCAATCCACATTATTTATGACATTGTTGGCTTGGTATAACCTTGATTACAAGCTTTCCTTTCATCTATCTTCTGAATAACTCTCAGTGGCGTTCTTAGCGCCGATTGAAAATATTAAATATCTTTTAATCATTCGTTTTTTATTCTACACATAAATTCATTTGCGAAAGCAAAGGTGTTTTAACACCCTTTATCTAGAATACTGACGATTTTTTTAAGCCCTTATTATTTTCATTTGAAGTGTAATGTAGAAACATTTACACCTCTCTCATTTAAAACAAAATTAATACTTTCGATATTTCGTTATTTATTTGGCGCGATTTTACTCACCCTAAAATCAGCACATTAACTAGCGTCTAAAGGCATGTTATTCATTTTGTACTACAAAGCAAACATTCTTTCATGGTGCAAAAAAAGCACCAACTAAAATAAAGGCATTATTATGGAAAACTTTAAACATCTACCTGAACCATTCCGCATCCGTGTTATCGAGCCTGTTAAACGTACTACGCGTGAACATCGCGAAAAAGCAATTCTAAAAGCAGGAATGAATCCTTTTTCACTCGATAGCGAAGACGTATTTATTGATCTACTTACCGACAGTGGTACAGGTGCAATTACACAAAAAATGCAAGCTGCAATGCTTCTTGGTGATGAAGCATACAGCGGTAGCCGCAGCTACTATGCACTTGCGGACGCAGTAAAAGATATCTTTGGTTATCAACATACTATTCCGACTCACCAAGGCCGTGGCGCCGAACAAATCTACATTCCTGTGCTTATAAAGAAACGCGAAATGGAAAAGGGGCTAGATCGCACTAAGATGGTCGCACTGTCTAACTACTTCTTTGATACAACACAAGGACATACTCAAATGAACTGCTGTGTTGCGAAAAACGTATACACCGAAGATGCATTTGATACCTCTGTTACTGCAGATTTCAAAGGTAACTTTGACCTAGTAAAACTAGAAGAGGCGATTACTGAAGCGGGCGCAACAAACGTGCCTTTTATTGTGAGTACCATTACCAATAACTCTTCTGGTGGTCAGCCTGTTTCTATCGCCAACCTGAAAGCAGTGTATGAGATCGCGCAAAAATACGACATTCCTGTGGTTATGGACTCCGCTCGTTATGCTGAGAACGCCTACTTTATTCAACAACGTGAAGCAGGCTATCAGGATTGGACGATCGAAGAGATTATTTTCGAGTGCTATAAGTACGCTGATTGCTTGGCGATGTCTGCAAAAAAAGATGCAATGGTTCAAATGGGCGGTCTACTTTGTTTCAAAGATGACTCAATGATGGATGCATATACTGAATGTCGTACTTTGTGTGTTGTTCAGGAAGGATTTCCTACTTACGGCGGCCTAGAAGGCGGAGCGATGGAGCGTCTTGCTGTTGGCCTTTATGACGGAATGCGTCAAGAGTGGCTGGCTTATCGTATTGGCCAAGTTCAATATCTTGTAAATGGATTAGAAGCTTTAGGCATCGTCTGTCAACAGGCCGGTGGTCACGCGGCATTCGTTGATGCAGGTAAACTGCTTCCACATATCCCGGCAGGTCAATTCCCAGCACACGCCTTAGCTTGTGAGCTTTATAAAGTTGCAGGTATCCGCGCGGTTGAGATTGGCTCACTATTACTAGGTCGTGATCCGGCGACTGGCAAACAACACACTTGTCCTGCAGAGCTACTTCGTTTGACTATTCCACGTGCAACGTACACTCAAACGCACATGGATTTTGTTATCGAAGCATTCGAGAAAGTAAAAGAAAATGCTGCGAACGTGAAAGGCCTGGAATTTACTTATGAGCCGAAGGTACTCCGCCACTTTACAGCGAAACTTAAAGAAGTTGAGACGGAACAGCAAACTAAGAAATCAGAAACAAAAGTTCTAGAAGAAGCTTAATTACAATATAAGAGCGTCCCCTTTGGGGCCGCTTTCATCTGAATAGGTAGTAAAAAAATACAAATTATATTCAAAATACAATAAAATCATCAAAGGGAAATGAGTTATGGAACAGACTTCTACATTTTCATCAAATACTATTATTACGAAAAAGAGCCCCTCATTAATAGGAGGAGCATGCATTGTAGCCAGCGTTTGCGTTGGTGCTGGCATGTTAGGCCTTCCAAGTGCAGGAGCGGGTGCATGGACAATTTGGTCCCTCCTCGCGATTACATTAACAATGATCATAATGACGGTTTCCGGTTGGATGTTGCTGGAAGCCTTTAAGAGTTATAACTTAAAGGCTTCCTTTAATACGGTAACCAAAGACTTGCTTGGTGATAAAGTTAATATGCTCAATAACTTAGCAGTTTATTTTGTAGGTGGAATATTACTTTATGCTTATATCACATCTTCAGGCCTTATCCTTCAAGATATTCTGAATCTCGATAGCAAAATCGCCTCTATCTTATTTGTGCTAGTGTTTTCTGCTTTTGTGTGGCACTCCACCCGAGCGGTAGACAAAATTTCAGTTGTGTTGATATTATTCATGATCTTAAGCTTTGTATTTGGTGTATCTGGATTAGCAATCAAAGTAGATATGTCGGTACTATTTGACACTATCAACCAAGAAACAAGCTATGCACCCTATGCTTTGGCAATGTTGCCCGTTGCTTTAACCTCCTTTGGTTATCATCATTCAGTGTCCTCAATGCGAGCTTACTACGGCGAAGAAAAGAAAGCTTCGCACGCGATATTGTTAGGTACAGCAATCGCACTAAGTTTATACTTTCTATGGCTGTTCAGTATTTATGGAAATCTTCCAAGAAACCAGTTCGGACCTATCATCGAACAGGGTGGCAACGTAGATGCATTACTCACCGCCTTAGCTTCAGTTATTGAGTCTGATAAAGTAGCAAATGCGATCAATGCTTTCTCAATGGCGGCTATTTTATCCTCTTTCATTGGCGTTGGGCTTGGAGTATTTGACTATATGGCTGATCTATTCAAGTTCTCAGATACCAACCAAGGTCGTGGGAAAACTTGGTTGCTGACGTTTATACCACCTTTAATTCTGTCGTTGCTATTCCCATTTGGTTTTGTCATTGTCATTGGTTATGCTGGCGCAGCTGCAACGGTTTGGACCTGTATCGTTCCTGCCCTTCTCGTAAGAAAGGCGCGTATGTTAGATAAAGGCAATGAAGGTTTTAAAGCACCAGGTGGCCATGTCATGATCTATATCGTCATGGGCTTCGGTGTTCTAACCGCGGTGTTCCACATCTTGTCGATGCTAGGTGTACTTCCAACGTTTACAGGCTAATTAACGTTAATTATTAAGTTCATAAGTGACTAGTTGTCTTATCCAACTTATCTAGAAACAAAGATAACTAGTCTATTAAATAAATAGGAAAATAAAATGTTTGAAATTAAAACGTCAGGTGCTCCTGAAGCTATTGGTCCCTACGTACAAGGGGTGAATTTAGGTAATATGGTCATCACCTCCGGGCAGTTACCTATAAATCCAGAAACTAAAGTAATGGTAGAAGACGTTGCAGAGCAGACAACTCAATCTTTAAAAAATGCATTAGCGATTATAAAAGAAGCGGGATTAGACGCTAAAAACATCGTCAAAACCACTGTATTTGTTAAAGATCTCAATGACTTTGCCCGTGTGAATAAAGCTTATGAAGCCTTCTTTAAGGAGCATGGTGCGGCTTTTCCAGCGCGCTCATGTGTTGAAGTGGCTCGCCTACCTTTGGATGCAAAGGTTGAAATTGAAGTTATTGCTTTTCGATAACATTATAAGTTAATAATAACTATTACATGCCCCTGGTTGAGATCTATTCTTTTTCTAAATAGGGGGCACTAACCTCTTAAATTTGCATATTAAATGATTTACTCGACAATGCAGTTCAGTTTATATATTAGGTAATTTTTGTATTATGACAATTAGAGTTGCTATTAATGGTTATGGGCGTATCGGGCGTAGTGTTGTTCGTGCATTATATGAGAGTAACCGCCAAAACAAGATTAAGATCGTTGTGATCAATGAGCTGGCCAATCCAGAAGCAATCGCTCATTTAACTCAGTACGACTCTACACATGGACGCTTTCCTTTCCCCGTTGAATTAATTAAAGATCAATTAATTATTAATAACGATGCTATTCAATTAGTACGTCATGAGGCGATAAAAGATTTACCTTGGCGAGCTTTAAATATTGATATTGTGCTTGATTGTACCGGTATCTATGGTACAAAATCTGATGCACAGGCACATGTTGATTCGGGTGCTAAAAAGGTCATATTTTCACATCCAGCAAGTGCCGATGTTGATGCCACTGTTGTATATGGTGTAAATCATCAACAACTAACTGGCGATGAAATTTTTATTTCAGGTGCTTCATGCACTACAAACTGCATAGTGCCGGTCATTCAGACCCTTGATGCAGTGTTTGACATTAAATGTGGCACTATTACAACTATTCATTCTGCTATGAATGATCAACCCGTAATTGACGCTTACCACACTGACTTGCGTCTAACTCGTGCAGCTAGCCATTCGATTATTCCAGTAGACACTAAATTAGCAGCGGGTATTGAACGCATACTTCCAAAATTTGCAAATAAATTTGAAGCTATTGCGGTACGTGTGCCCACGTTAAATGTCACGGCAATGGACCTGAGTATTACAGTCAGGAATAAAGTTACCGTTGAAGAAATTAATAGTTGCTTGAAGTCCTATTCGAAAAATAAATTAGAAGGTATCTTGGGTTATACCGAATTGCCTTTGGTTTCAATCGATTTTAATCATGATCCTAGATCCTGTATTATTGATGGCACACAAACCCGCGTCAGTGATGGCCATTTAGTGAAACTATTAGTCTGGTGTGATAACGAATGGGGCTTTGCAAACCGATTGTTGGATACAACGCAGTACATTGCAAGTTTAGCTAAAAAGTAACTTCTTTATACTCAAATAATAATATTGGAGAACCATTATGTATTTACCACAAGCCAAAGCTATTTTATACACGACTTTTTAAGCGATCATAACCTGCCTATGTTTTGGCAAGTTGTAAAGTTAGCGAAACTTTATCAGCAATAATCTATATTTCTAGGTTGGTAATATACAAAAACATGAAGTTTATAACGAAATAATCGCATTAGCCCATTTACTAGATAATAAACCATTACACAGTCATACACTTTTTGTGGCTAAGTAACCAAATAACTAATGGACATTTAACAATGAGCAAAATCTTACTTGGTGTCAATATTGACCATATTACAACATTACGCAATGCACGTGGAACTTGTTATCCAGAGCCCGCACATTTAGCGACTATTGCAGAATGTTCCGGTGCAGATGGTATTACTATTCATTTACGTGAAGATCGTCGCCATATTAACGATCGTGATGTCAGCGTATTAGCACAGACACTGCAAACGCGGATGAATCTAGAAATGGCAGTTACTAATGAAATGGTAGACATTGCACTGAAAACTCAGCCTCAGTTTGTTTGTTTAGTACCAGAAAAACGTGAAGAGTTAACGACAGAAGGCGGTTTAGATGTGCTTGGTTCATTTACTAAAATTGAATCAGTAGTAAGCCAATTAAATGCAGCAGGTATTCAAGTTTCATTATTTATCGATCCTGAAAATGCGCAAATAGATGCGGCGATTAAAACGGGTGCTACATATATCGAACTACATACTGGGCAATATGCAGATGCCGAATCTGAAGTTATACAACAAGCCGAACTTGAACGAATTGCCAAGGCTGCGACTTATGCGCACCAAGCGGGAATTAAAGTGAATGCGGGCCATGGTTTGAACTATCACAATGTTAAACCGATTGCCGCATTACCTGAAATCATTGAGCTTAATATTGGCCATGCAATCGTTGCACGTGCTGTGGTTGATGGCTTTGCTGCTGCGGTGACTGAAATGAAACGTTTAATGATCGAAGGCCGTAACGGTTAAAGAACTAAGCAGATCTATCAGTTATCTTCAACGTTAAGGACTTCTGACTTTTAGTACCCCCACTGAGCCACTTGGTTTAGTGGAATGGCTTTTGAACTGACTTTAAGCATTCGAGCCTTCAAACCTTCATCTTGTTCACTATCCCTAAATTTAGGGGATTTTATTTTAAAGATACAGGGCATTAATCAAATAAAAACCGCGGGTGTAAACCACCAGCGGTTAATCTAAACAATGCAATACTTATTTAGTGAGTAATGATTTCCGGTCAGGGCGGGATCGTGCATTTTCTATTGATTAAAATAAATTGAACTTTTTTGAATATTGATGATCTGATCAAGTAACTATCTTTCATTAAAGTCGCTAATAATGTCATTTTTAAACGAAATTGAAAAATTGAAGATCATCGAGTAGATGCAAATAAAGAATATGATTTAACAGATATTGTATTTTTGACGATGGCAGGTGTCTTGTGTGGTGCTAAAGGCTGGAAAGCAATACAGATATTTGGTGAATACCAATTAGATTGGCTAAGGCAATATAGGGAATTCCCTAATGGCATCCCGACGCGCCATTCAATTGGTCGCATCATAAGAGGAATCGAGGCTGAAAGTATTATTTCCTGCTTCATAGCTTGGTCAAATAGTCTCAGAGAT
>NZ_ATUO01000147.1 GCF_000420245.1 Psychromonas hadalis ATCC BAA-638
CTAGTTTTTTCTTGAAAGTGTAGAAGCTAGACGTTGATAAGTGATGTTGTTGACAGTAATCTGAAATAGTTAACCCACTGGTTTGTTGATTTTTTACTAGGGTCTGCCATTGTGTTTCGTTGCGCGTTATTTTCATTGTTATTTCCTTTTATTTGACTTGAAAATAACATAACTGAGATCAGAAATTAGATGAAGGTGTGGTTGCCCTGACGCTTACACAACATCAGTCAAGGTCCTCTTTGGACAAGGACAAGGACACCTACATTACACAACGGTATTACAGGTGCAGAATTTTACTTTGGGAAAGCTGATGACACATTTGCATACGCATTTCTCATATCAATAGTGATCTGGTTTCTCACTTTGCAAATTATGAACAACATAAAACAAGTGGTGCGCATGTTTTAGCCGAAGATTATAGTATTGACTTAGGTAACACAGGTTACACAGGTTACACAGGTTACACTCGCGGAGATTACTTAACTCGTATAACAGATCATCATACTCACACTTTAAATTATGTTTTTACGCGGGACTTAATGGTTCAAGTTTCAGAGCCAACGACGATCATTCTTTTCAGCCTCGCACTAGCAGGTATTGGTTTCTCAAAAAAAGAAAACAACTTAATAAATAACCTGATTTCTGGATAAAAAACGCACCCCAATACCATTTTTCTGGGTGTTTATGACCTCCATTCACCCAACACCCCAAATGTTGTTTGAACCCTACGTATCCCGCTCAACAACTCTGGGTAACCCTCTGTTGCGGATCAAAATACACCAGTAAGCAGCAAAACAGCTACACGCGAGTTAGTGATATTATTAACCAACAACGGCTACCCGTTGTTGGTTAATAAAGGAGGTTTCTTGGGTAATATAAAGAGAGTTACCTTTCTGTTTCTTTGCCATCGATTTTGCATGGCTAGCAAGTACTGCAACATCATGATAACTTTCACAAAAAGAGGGAGGTAATAGTACACAGCCAATGGAAAGTGTTAACATCGGATAAAATTGCTTTTTACCAAACCGATCTAATGCAGAGATCCCTCCCATTATCTGATCTTCAGGCAAATAACGATGACGAACCCATTCAGAAAACTGCGTTAATATCTCAGCACAGACACTTTTCCAATGTTCATTTTCGGTAATAACAATAAAATCATCACCGCCAATATGACCAATAAAATCCTGCTTTCCGTTAACAATATGACGTAATATATCTGCAAGGCCTGTAATAATTTGATCCCCTTTCTCATAGCCATAATAATCGTTATAGGGTTTAAAGTTATCGAGGTCTATATAGGCAACCGTAAAGGGGGATTGCTTTTTAAGGCATTGATCTAATTTCTTATTAATAGGGACATTACCCGGCAACAAGGTAAGGGGATTCGCATGACGGGCACTGGTTATTTGTAAATTAGTCATCACTTTAAAGAGATCCATTATCGAACCAAGACCTTCATAATATCCATCATCAGTGATAATAAACTCTAACGCTTTTTGCGCTTCTGTTTGCTTGTTAATTGCATGACTTACTTGCTCAATAGCCAGTTGACTCTCGAGCATCAACACATTTTTATCCACGAAAGTGCTAATACTTTTTTTACCTGACAACTCTTGCCCATACTTTGAAAAAAGCAATTGGGTTAAGCAGTTACGACGGATCAATCCCACAGGCTTCTGTTTCCCCGATGGCATTAATTCCACCACAGGAATGCTTTCCCAATCAGGGTTTTGTTTAAATAATTTAGCACTATATTCAACTGTAACACGCTCACTGATCGCTGGGATTTGTTGTAATAGCTCTGCAATAATAGGGGTTTGATTATCTAATAATGTGATTGTTTTTTCCTGATGTGATGAAAATAGATTTTTACTAACCCGTCTAATAGGCAGTGCAGAAGGCCTTGCAAAATAAAAGCCTTGGCAAAATCCAACACCTATTTTTTCTATAAATTGAAATTCGTTGGCGGTTTCCACCCCCTCTGCAATGACCTTACAGCACAGCTCATTAGCGATATTTTTTATTGATAATACAAACTGTTGCTTTACCTTATCGCTATCAATGTCACGCATGAAATGCCTGTCTATTTTGACGTAATCAGGACGTAACTCATACCACATTCGCAGCCCTGAATACCCAGAGCCTAAATCATCCATCGCGATCTCAAAGCCCATCTCTTTATAATGTTGTAGCGCTTCTCGTACCGCTTGATAATTATTAAGTGGACTGTGCTCAGTTAACTCAATCACCACGCGATTAGGGTCTAAATTAGCTTTCTGTAACATTTTTAGCGTTTTCCCCGCACGAAAATCAGGCTGAAAAAGTGTTTCAGGACTTGCATTTAAAAATAATTTTCCGGGTAGGTTTAATGTTTGAAATTGTACAATGGAAAGCTCGCGACATAATAACTCTAATTCAACCAATCGTCCCTGCTCAGAAGCGGCATTAAAAAGATCAATAGGGTTATATAACGGAGTATTAATAGGGCCACGAATTAGCGCTTCATAAGCAAAGATATCAGCCTGTTTATTTTCAACAATAGGTTGAAAATAAACAGTTAATTTTTTTTCTTGAAGAATTAATTCAAGGTTTAATAGTGTACAAAGAGACATCTAATTTTCTTATTGTTATTTTTTGATGAAGTAACAATAAAAAATTTAGATGACCGTTTTATGACAATGGCATTAGCCACGTGATTTACGTGGTTCAACATAAACCAGTAATTTCTGACCCGGCTGAATATATTTCTGTTTTTGTAACTTATTCCAACGTACTAAATCCGTTGTTTTTACATTAAATTTTTGCGCAATCCCCCCGAGGGAATCCCCTGAGCGTACTTTATAAGTGACTCGTCGTTGTATGGTAGATTTTACTTTCGCCACTTTCCAAATCGTTAACTCTTCACCCAAACGTAAGGTTTTTTTAGTGGTCATCTGATTCCATTTAGCGATCTCTTTATAAGTCACTTTATATAAGCGACTGATATCCCAAAGAGTATCCCCTTCCACGACGGTATGAGTGACTTTGCGTTTGCCTTTACCATTGTTAGCTTCAAAGCGCTCAAAACGTTTCGCTTGGGTATAGAGGTAATCCTGCTGAGATTGGCTGGCAACAGGGATAAGCAGTGGTTGCCCTATTTTAATAAACGATCCACGAATATCATTAATCTGTTTTAATACACTGGTGGTTGTACCGTAATTTTGAGCGATCACACTTAAACTGTCCCCTGAACGCACTTTATAACGTGCCCAGCGAATACGCGCATTTTTGTCTGTTGCATTCAATTTTTGGACAAACTCATCCGCAACCACCGTCGGAATTAACAGTTTATGAGGACCATCAGGCGACGTCGCCCAGTGATTAAACGCAGGGTTTAATAATTGTATTTCCGCGACGGTTAAATTTGCTAATTGTGCAGCATAAGCTAAATCAAGTTGTGACTTAGTATCAACATAAGTGAGCACTTGCTCATTTGCTATGTAAGGCAGTTCAATACCATATTTCTCATGGTTACGTAAAATATCCACCAGCGCTAATAATTTAGGAACATAATTTTCCGTTTCTTTAGGCAGTGAAAGGTTCCAATAATCAACCGGTTTATTGTGTTTTTTATTCTTTTTAACCGCGCGTTTAACACGCCCTTCCCCTGAGTTGTAAGCTGCAAATGCGTACAACCAATCATCCCCTAAATAGCGATGTAATATTTCCATATAACGCAGGGCTGCGATAGTTGAGGCATAAACATCACGGCGACCGTCATACCACCAATCTTGTTGCAAACCAAAGCGTTCCCCCGTCACAGGCATAAATTGCCACAAACCAGACGCACTTGCATGTGAATAAGCAAAGGGGTCAAAGGTACTTTCAACAATAGGCAACAGCGCTAACTCAAGTGGCAGACCTTTCGCTTCTATCTGCTCAACAATCAGATATAAAAATGGCTCGGCACGTTTAGAAACTTGTTTTAGATAGTTAGGATGACGCAGATAATAATCGCGTTGTTTTGCTACACGGCTATTGTCTGGCACTTCAAAATCAAACCCTTCCGCCAGCTTTAGCCAAATATTTTCATAATCAGTAACCAGTTCAGATTCAATATCTTGAGGATGCTTCTTTTTAACAAGATGGGATAATCCCTCCTCCTCATTTTCATCAATAAACGCTTCAATAACGAGTAACTCTTCCATTGCGATCTCAGGCTCAGCAGAGGTGATAGGTGCTGTTGTTTGACAAGCAGTAAGGAAAAACAGTAAAGAAAAGGAGAATAAAAATTTCATAAAAAGCCACTCTAGAAAATAGGTGGCAAATTTTAGCAAAAAAACAGCGTTATTTCTGCTTTAAAAGTTATCTTTGTGGGTTCGTAAAGCACTGAAGGTTTCTAGGCCAGCAGTAAGAGGCGTAGCTAATTGATTTTGCAGATGATCTATTAAGTCATTTTGCAAACAACGTAAAAAAGGGTTAATTGTTTTTTCAAGACCGATAGTGCTAGGGATAGTGGCTAAACCAAGTTGACGCTTTTTAGCAACGGCTTGCATATAATTTAGCAGCGCACTATTTTTTGGCTCGATAGTATAGGCGAATGCCAAGTTGCTCTGCGTGTACTCATGGGTACAATAAACGTTTGTTGAATCAGGAAGCGCAGCAAGGCGAGAAAGCGCGTTAAACATTTGTGCATGCGTTCCCTCCATCACACGACCACATCCTCCTGAAAAAAGTGTATCCCCACAAAAAAGTAACGCGTCATTGTAATAAGCAATATGATCTAACGTATGCCCTGGCAGTTCCATGACTTGCAGTGAAAAAGAATTTTCAAAAAAAGTTATAATCTCTCCCTCTTGCACCTCGATAGATTGTGGGAAAAGCCTGTCTTTACTGTACAGCTTAATGTTTTCATCAAGCACCGATAACAGCGTTTCAACCCCATCAATATGATCATAATGATGATGCGTGATAAGAATCGCATCAACAATTAAATGTTGCGATTTAATCATCTCAAGTACCGGTGTTGCATCACCGGGGTCAACAACAATGCAATGTTGGCTTTGACTATCTTTAATAAGCCAAATATAGTTATCATTAAACGCGTTAATTGTTAATATATTAACCATTGTTTCCCTCGAAAATAGTTGGTAAATATGAAGATAGCTAAAACATCCCGTATTTTAACGCCCCTTGGATCATGGTCGCAACTGCCTCATGGGCAATGTTTATTAAAACAGACACAACAGCGTATAGACCATACTATCACGCGCTGCTTTGGTTACCACCTATTAAAACTTGGACAACTTAGTAGCCAATTAAGTAGCACTAAATCGCCCATTAGCCACCAAATAAACTGTGCACCTAGCGGTAAAGATATCGGTTTATTTGCAGACTTGCATCTTTTACCACTACAAGATTCATCAATTGATCTGTGTATTTTAGCGCATGAGTTGGATTTTTCGAGTGATCCACACCAGCTGTTGCGTGAGATAGACAGAGTATTAACGCTCGATGGTACATTAATTATTAGTGGTTATAACCCACTTAGCCTGTTTGGTTTACGCTCATTACTAACACCAAAAAACCCGCATACAGCGCGACTATTTTTACCCAATCGTGTGCTTGATTGGTTGCATCTATTAGGGTTTGAAATACAACAAAAACAACACTTCGATTTTTTATCTTGTCAGCTCAATAATAAGTTCGCTAACTGTGTTGAAAGCATCGGACAGCGTTACCTGCCTTATTTGTGCAGTACCTATTTTATTGTTGCCAAAAAACAGAGCATTCCAATGACCCCTATCAAATCTCCTTTCAAATTTAGTAAGCCGATCATCAGAAACCAACCGATTGCAACGAGAAATCACCGCCACTAGTACAACAAAAATCACCACGAAGCTGCTGCACTACACGAAGTACACAAAAAGAATTAAAGGTTGGGTTTTAACTTACTTTTCCTTCGTGGTTAACTGCGTGTGAACTTAAGCTTGTAAACCATTCACCATGAAGACGCTTCACTACGCAGAGAACACCAATACAAACCAAAAACAGTTAACGTTTTTACTTCTCTTTCTTCGTGCCTTCGTGATGAAATCGTTTTTATTTTTATTTTAAATTTATTAGAGAGCTATATTAAGCTTTATAGCTAACCATCATAGCCTGTATCTTCTTGGGTTGGTTTTGCCTCTGCGGCTTCTCTTGCTAAATCATCACAGCGCTCATTTTCTGGATGACCAGAATGCCCTTTGACCCAATGCCAAGTGACGTCATGTTTCTCTTGCGCCGCATCTAACGCTTTCCACAGATCAACATTTTTTACGGGCGCTTTAGCCACGGTTTTCCAACCACGTTTTTTCCAATTATGGATCCACAGCGTTATTCCTTGACGTACATATTGGCTATCAGTGGTTAGATCAACCGTACAAGGTTCGCTTAACTGCTCAAGTCCTTTAATACAAGCGAGCATTTCCATACGATTATTGGTGGTACGTTTATAACCTTCGGCAAGCTCTTTACGATGCGCATTAAAGATAAGTATCGTACCGTAACCGCCAGGGCCTGGATTCCCTAAACAAGATCCATCCGTATAAATTTCTATTTTTTTCATTATGACCACACTCTAAATTTGCTAAACTGAATTTAATGAAATAATAAATTGAGATGACGATGAACACAAGCAAAGAGATAAGACAGGTTGTTTTAGATACAGAAACAACGGGTATGAACAAAGATGGCACTATTTATCTTGGTCACCGTATTATCGAGATTGGTTGTGTTGAACTCATCAACCGTCGCTTAACGGGCCGTCACTACCATGTTTATATCAACCCAGGAATGATGGTTGATCCTGAAGCCGTCACCGTACATGGTATTACCGATCAGTTTTTACAAGATAAGCCCTTTTTTGATCAAGTAGCGGATGAATTTATTGAGTTTATCCGTGGCGCTGATTTAGTTATCCATAATGCCCCTTTTGATGTTGGTTTTATGGACCAAGAGTTTCGTTTTTTAAATAAGAAAACCCAACCCACGCAAGAGATATCCACCGTCACCGATACCTTAGTGATGGCTAAAAAGATGTTTCCGGGTAAACGAAATAACCTTGATGCGCTCTCTGATCGCTTTGGTATCAATACCCAACATCGTGTTTTACATGGCGCACTTCTCGATGCTGAAATTTTAGCCGATGTTTACCTGTTAATGAGTGGCGGACAAGCTAAGCTTAATCTCTCAAGTGGAGATCCGAGCGAAATGAGCACAGGACGGAGAGACCGAAAATCTTCATCACCACTTCGTGTTATTCATGCAACAGAAGCGGAACAAAGTGCACATGTCGAACGTTTAAAACTAATAGGAAATAGCCTGTGGCAAGCATAGTAAGACACCCATTAATCTCTGTTTTTTTACTTTTTTATTATCTGTTTTTTTCCGTAAACGCCATGGGGCACACTATCTATGCACCCAATGATATCCCGCTTTTAGATAACCGTTTTCGCATCGATCCACAAACCGATCAAATCACCTTCATTTTTAATCATAAAAAAGGTTATCAACGTGTTGTATTGGTACGACCCGATGGCAGTAAATTATACCAACAACGTCACCCGGAAGGCGTTGCTTGGGTGAGTAGTAAAACACAAGATATCATTACCATACAAAACCCAATGACAGGTCCTTGGCAAGCAATTGCCAAACTTGATGGTGATAACCGCATTAAATTAATTAGTGAAGTACAACTCACCGTTAGCCAATTGCCTTTAAAACTTTATGCACAAGAATATATCACCACCCATGCAACGCTCTATTACGATAAGAAGATAATGGACAATCCCGCTTATCTCGATGATGCCAAGCTTTCTATTTCACTGCTTGGTGGTGCAAATAAAAAGATGGCACTGTATCAAGATGATGGCAAACATTACGATGCGCTTCCTTTTGATGGGGAATTAACCGCACGTTTGTATGTAGATCTTCTCCCTGGCCGTTACTTGTTGCATATACGCACTAAAAATGATGTTTTTATTCGTAATGTTAATAAAGATGCTGTGGTTTTTCCTGCTCCTATTAGTTACCAGATAAAGGCATTAGAAACAGGCAGTGATGAGGCAAAAATCACTTTTAGCGTCGATGGGGATGAAATAGATCCAAGTTCAGTTAGCATTGATGGTGTCATTAAAGATGCAGAAAATAAAGTGATCAAACAGGTGATGATGCACAGCATTGACAATGTTTCAGAAGTAGGGAAATTCTATTCCACCCATAAGCTTTCACATAAGTTATATACGTTTTCAGGTAAAGCTTATGCCACCACACGCAAAGGCCGTGAAATAGAACTGCAACTTCCTGAGAGAATTTTTGAGTTGTTCCCCTCCTTTAAAATGCCTGTCACTAACTTAAGCGAAGCACTCGCGACTCAAGCTCAAGAGATGAAAGAAGAAACGCTTTATCAAGATAGCGAAGCACCTTCACTGTTTGCAAATTTATGGATTATTATCGGCATCACGATCAGCATATTATTATTGACTGTTGGTATTGTCTTTTTCATATTAAAACGTAACAAGAAAAACAACAACGCAGATGAAGAAAATACCGAAGAGCTCAACTTAGATGAGTTACAACCCATGCCAATCGATATAAAGGATGGTAAATAAGCATCACCTGCATACAAAGTAGACGTTTAAGAAACTTAACCGATAATTATGCTGTTTTTTTGTTTTTCACTGTTGACTCAGCAATAGCAACTCCGTATTATCAGCGCCTCAACAAAGACGCGCTAAAACGCGTTGTTGATTTAACTGAGCAACAATTAATTTAAACTTAGGTTTAAGATAATTGGAGTGGTAGTTCAGTTGGTTAGAATACCGGCCTGTCACGCCGGGGGTCGCGGGTTCGAGTCCCGTCCACTCCGCCAC
>NZ_ATUO01000148.1 GCF_000420245.1 Psychromonas hadalis ATCC BAA-638
TTACCAACAGAGAGTGTGATTGATGGTTGTTCTTCCATAAATTCAATTTGTTGTATCACTTTAGCGCGAACAAAGCTGTTGGATGTTAGGCCTAGTTTTTTCTTGAAAGTGTAGAAGCTAGACGTTGATAAGTGATGTTGTTGACAGTAATCTGAAATAGTTAACCCACTGGTTTGTTGATTTTTTACTAGGGTCTGCCATTGTGTTTCGTTGCGCGTTATTTTCATTGTTATTTCCTTTTATTTGACTTGAAAATAACATAACTGAGATCAGAAATTAGATGAAGGTGTGGTTGCCCTGACGCTTACGATTAACCTAAATAGATTGTTTTCATCCGTGTAATATAAACTGCCAGCTTGAGGTGAGAAATCAAATATTAAGATCATTTGTAAAATTTATATGTGTTTTGGGAGAAGCAGTAAACCTCAGGCGTAATGCCTGAAGTTCGTGGGGACTTGTGAGTTGAAGGAGGGAATTAAACACGAAATCGACTTATTTCATCGGTTAATACGGTGGCTTGTTGCGCAAGTTCTTCACTCATTTGGTTATTTTGTTCTGCAGATTCACTGGTTTTTTCAGCAACATCTCGAATAGAAACGACATGACGATTTACTTCGGTAGCCACAACACTCTGTTCTTGAATGGCAGTAGCAATTGCAGTATTCATATCCATGATAACGAGAACATCACTGTTTATTTGCTTTAGTCGCTCGCCCGCTTGGCTTGCTTGTTGTGTGCTTTGTTCTCCTTCATTGCGACACTCTGCCATTAAGGTAACGATATTGGCTGTACGGTTTTGCAAGGTGTTAATAATGCTTTCAATCTCTTTAGTAGACTCCTGAGTACGGCTGGCTAATGTACGTACTTCATCTGCGACCACTGCAAAGCCCCGACCCTGTTCACCTGCGCGTGCGGCCTCAATGGCTGCATTAAGTGCTAAAAGGTTGGTCTGCTCTGCGATGCCGCGAATAACATCTAATACACTGCCAATAGTGACGCTGTCTTCTGCTAATTGTCCCACCACAGTTTCTGATTCTATTAGTTTCTCGGATAACACCGCAATCTGTGCAATGGTGGCATCAACTTCTTGTTTGCCTTTATTGGCATTTTGATTGGTTTGATCCGCTTTATCTGCTGCATCCGTGGTATTGCTGGCGATCTCTTCAATAGTAGCAACCATCTCTGTGATCGCTGTTGCCACCATATCGGTTTCCTGCATCTGTGATTCAACGCCTGCGTTTGCTTGATGAATATTATGGGTGAGCGAACTGGTCGCTTGATCAACACTCTCTACGGATTGTTTTACTGACACAATCAAGTGTTGAAAGTTACTGATCATATGATTAAATGCTTCTGCCATTTCGGAAAGTTCATCTTTGCTTTTTGATTTTACTAAAATAGTTAAGTTATTGGTATCTGCAACTTCTACCATGGAATCTTTAATATGTGAGATTCCCGTGGTGATGCTACGACCAATAAACCACGCAATAAAGCTAGCAATGAAGATAGAAAAGGTAAAAACTGTATAGGTAAGCTGATTGATTGAGGCTACGTAATCCTGTACCGATTGTGTGGTTTTAGTGATTAAACTAGATAAAGTTTCATCCACTTGATGAATGGTTGCGCGCATCTTTTTTTGTAAACCACTTTTGGAATCTAGCCCCAATATTTTTTGCTCTGTTACTAAATTGAAAAAAGCATTTTTGTACATATCCATCGCTTTATCAATCGCTTTTTTCTGATCGTTATTGAGATAGCTGTTTACAATAATAAGGTCAAACTTATCATGGTTTACTTGGAATTCTTTCACATACTTTTCATCAAGGCGTAACATAAAATCCTTTTCATTACGGCGCAGATGTAACATTATACTGACCGCTTGAAAATCATCTTCGCCTAATGCGATTTCCACGTCATGCACCGCTGTTCTTAATACCCCATAAAGTCCCGTTGTTGGCGTTAAACCTATTTTTTGCTGTGTCTTTACAATCGCTTCAAAATGGGCTTGATACTCATTTAGAATAGATGTTAATTGAATTGCTTCACTGGGATTAATTCCTCTGTTATTTAACTCTGAAGAAAGGTGGCTAAGGTTAGCAGTCAACATAGTGATGCGTTGTTTGAATTTATCGAGGTGCTTTAACTGCTTACGTGCTAAAAAATCTTTCTCGTTACGCCTGAGCTGCAAAATATTCGACTCAATTTTACCGATATTTTGAGCGAGGGAGATATCTTTTTGTAGTGAAGAGGAAGAAAAAACAACTAGCAGTAACATTACTAACATACTTGCTATTGCAATGACGGTATTGAGAACTAATTTGTGTTTGATAAGCATGATAAAACCTTCATTTTTTAAGTGTATTTAATGTAAGTGTAAGTCTAAATTGAGACCTTGGGAGTGGGGAAATTGGAGAACAGGCTAATTATGGCCGTTAAGTGGGTATTTATTGGTTTTTATAGGCCAAAAAGAATAGTTTTACTACAATTTTTTTGCTTTATTTTTATGAGGTTGTTACATTGAAATTTATTATTTTGGTTTTTTTTCTCTTACCACTCTCTTTTTTGCAAGCGTTGGAGTTATCTCCTGATCTATTAAAGTGGGCCAATGAAAATCCTATTATAACGATGGGGATTGAAGATGATTTTCCTCCTTTTAATTACGTGGATGAAAAAGGGGAGCCCACAGGGGTGGGGGAGTTAATTCGTCATAAATTGTCTGCTATTTTACCCGTTAAACTACAAGTTACCTCTAAAGGTAGCTTTGCTACCCAGTTGAAAAAACTTGCTGAGAAGCAGATAGCGATGATCTCTGTTTGTGCGGCTTCCCCTGAGCGTGCGAAGACAATGTTATTCAGTAAACCCTTTCTTTCATTAACGCCAATCATTGTGACCAATAAAAAGAGTGGTTATCAAAATATGGCGGATATACCACGCTCTGCACGTATTGCTGTTCCTTATGGTTATGCTTCGGTCAGCTCTGCTTTGCGCATCGTTGATCAAGATAAAATTGTGCGGGTCAATAGTACTTTTATTGGCCTAGAGATGGTGGAAGCTGATAAAATTGATGGTTTTGTTACTTACCTTTCTGCTAAAAGCTATGCGATGCAGTTGCATGGCTTTACGCATTTACAAGCGTTACCTGTCGTGGGTGTTAAGCCCACTCCACTTGGGTTTTGTATTGATAAAGATCAGCCAGAATTGGTGGTGTTACTCGATGCAGGGATAGAGGCGTTAGGCAGTGACTATTTTAATCAGTTACAAGCCGAGTGGATCGCTTCTTTAAATAATACCGACATTAAATCCACTCATGAGAGCATCTCGTTACCCAAAATAGTTGTTATTTCGATTGTGGTGTTGATATTTCTTATTTATTTAATGCAACGCTACTCATCCGTATTATCTCAGAAATTTGAAACGGTTAAATTTAAAATTATCTATTTTTCGATATTGATTATGATGTTGCTCTCTGCATTTTGGGTGTTAGAAACTTATTTTGAAAACTTCAGGTTACGTATTGTTGAAGATCAAAAAGAGAGTTTTAATATTACCCAAAAGGCGACCATTAAATCTTTGGATGAATGGTACTTTCCACGTTTGGCGAGCATTCAAGAGTTGGTGCGTGCGCCTCTTTTTCAACCTAGTGTAGAGAAGTTGGTCGTGGCATATCAAAGCAATGATACGCAAGTATATGCACAGCAGACCGATTGGTTAGATGATTTCTTTCATAGCCGTCCTTATAGCACCGCTAAAGGACGACAATACACCATTCTTAGTTATGATGGAGTGGCTCTGTTAAGCTCAGAGGGCAGGAATGGGTTAAAAAGCGCGATCCCTAAACGTTACCCAGTACTGTTTGAGCAGGCCAGAGAGGGACTGTCTGTATTTATCCCCACCGTCGATGTTGGTGAGGGGGCAGATTTTCCTGTGGTCAGTATTATTGAGCCTATTTTTGGAGACGATGGAAACGTTATCGCCATGCTGATGGGGAGCTTTGATGTAAGACAAGGATTTTCTTCGCGATTTAAGGGTGTGCGTTTAGGCTTGACGGGAGAAAGCTATGCGCTTAACCAGCAAGGTTTTTTGCTTTCTGAAAGTCGTTTTATTGCACAACTGCATAAAGATAAAATACTTCTTTTTGGGCAGTCTGCTATTTTCAAAATGAATGTGGCTAAGTATAAAGATAACCCCATTATAGATGATGCACGTTTTAAAACGGCAGGGCGAAATTTAGTGGGTTATACCGATTATATGGGGCATACCGTTGTTGGTCAGTGGTCTTGGGTCGAAAGGTATCACTTTATGCTAGTTAGTGAATTAAGTGTTGACGAGATGTATTTGGAATACACAGAGTTGCGCCACATTCTATTTATTACCATGGTCGCTTTTATCGCTCTGATCACTGCTATTTCACTCTTTATGATGATTATCTCCCACCGTGCGCATCAGATGAATCGCTTATCTCAAGAGAAGCTAGAAGGGTTAGTTGAAAAACGTACGGAAGCATTGCAGCTCTCGGAAGCAAAAAACAGCTTAATTGTAGACAGTGTTGCTGATGGTATTTTAGGATTAGATGCATTGGGTGGAATTGTCTTTTTCAATCGTGCAGCAGAGCATATTTTAGGTTATAAAGAAACTGATGTTCTCAATCGAAATTATCAGGAAATACTCTATTTCTGCGATTCAGTGCGAGCAGATAAAAAGTTACTGAAAATGCAGATTCAACAGGGGTTAAGTGAGAGTAAAAACGTCTATGTAGAGACAGACTATTTTTGTCATGCAGATGCTATTGAAATTCCCGTTTCTTATCATTTATCTATCATTACGGAGAAAAATTCTCCCTTTAAAGCGGTGCTCACTTTTCAAGATATTTCACAGCGTTTATTAGAATCAGAACGCACGAGAACATTGCTTGCCTCGTTACCCATTGCTATTTTTCTTATTAATATGGATAAAAAAATTATTGAGATTAACACCGCAACGGAAAGGTTATTAGGTTATTCAAAAGAGGAGATCATAAATAAATATTTGAGTTACTTTATCCCCAAACACAGACAGCAAGCACATCAAAAAGTGATGGAATACTTTTTTGAAACTTCTAAATTTGTGGGCATAGGGCAGGCCGCAATACAAACGAAGTCTGGAAAAACGATTGAAGTTAAAGTTGTTTGTTCAATGGTGGAATTAAATGCTGAGCAGATGGTGGTATTAAGTGTGCTTGATATAACCGAAGAAAATCAAACTAAAAAATTATTGATTGAGGCAAAAGAGTTTGCCGATGAGGCGAGTCGTTCTAAATCAAATTTTTTGGCTAATATGAGCCATGAAATTCGTACCCCAATGAATGCGATTATCGGTATGTCACAACTTGCTCTTCACGGTGAGCTGGGCGCAAAAGAGAGGAACTATGTCACTAAGGTAAACTCTGCAGCTAATAATTTACTGGGTATTATTAATGATATTTTGGATTTTTCTAAAATAGAAGCAGGTAAATTGGAATTAGACAATCATAGTTTTGCTTTTTCTGAGCTGTTAGATAATTTTTCTACAATAATTGGTTTAAAAACACAGGAGAAAAGGGTAGAACTGCTGTTTAATATCGATCATGATGTACCACTGTTTTTTACTGGGGATCTGTTACGTCTCAATCAAATATTGATTAACCTCGGTGGTAATGCGATTAAATTTACCGAAGTGGGGGAAATAATACTTAACGTCTCAATTTCAGAGGTGGATGGCGATCGTATAAAGTTATTGTTCTCGATTAAAGACAGTGGTATTGGTATTAAATCTGAACAACTTAAAAAACTATTTATAGCCTTTTCGCAAGCAGATGCTTCTACCACGCGCAAATATGGCGGTACAGGATTAGGGCTTTCTATCAGCAAGCATTTGGTTGAGTTAATGCAAGGTGATATTTGGGCTGAAAGTGTTGATGGCTTAGGCAGTGAATTTTTCTTTACTAGTTGGTTAACGGTAGATAAAAGTGATAAATCGCTGCAGATGCGAGAGACGGTGCAGGTAAGATTGTCGGGGAAGCGGGTACTCATTGTTGATGATAGTTTAATTACCCTTGCGTCATTAAAAGAGGTGATTGAAGGGTTTGGCTGCCAAGTGTTTACCGCGCAATCTGGCGCACAGGCACTCACCATCGCGGAAAAAACATCTCATTTTGATTTTGCTTTAATTGATTGGGATATGCCCATGATGAATGGTTTAGAGACCTGTGATGCACTGCAACAAATGCCAGGAGTGGTGATTGAGCACTTTATTTTAATCTCTGCTTATGGAAGAGAGCAGATTCGTGAAAGTGATTATATAAAGCGTGTTGATAGTTTGCTGAGTAAACCCATCACCGCACAACGCCTACATCAAACGTTACAATCTTCATTAGGTTATAAGCTTGAATCAGATACCCCACGTGATCAAGTTATCAATAAACAACCTAGCTTAGTGGGTATACATCTTTTGCTGGTGGAAGACAATGAGTTAAATCAGGAGCTAGCAACAGCACTTTTACAAGCTGAGGGAATGATTGTAAGTCATGCCACCCATGGTGAAATGGCTGTCAGCATGGTGCAGGATAATAATTATGATTGTATCTTGATGGATATTCAGATGCCAGTGATGGATGGTTATAAAGCCACTGAATTAATTCGAGAATTTAACCAAGAGATCCCTATTTTAGCGATGACAGCGAATGCGATGTCAGGAGAAAAAAGTAAGGTCATTACGGCTGGAATGAATGATTACATTAGCAAACCAATCAATGTAGAAACGATGTTTTCAGTCATCAATCATTGGATAAAAGTCAAGAGCAAGAAAACACGATTGCCAGCATCCATCGATAATTCTTCATCAGCAATGAAGGTAGAGCAATTATTTGTACATTTTTCTGCTATTGACAAACAAGCAGGGTTGGCTATCTGTAATGAAAGTCATGAGTTATATCTTAAAATACTCACCAAATTTGAGTTTACAAATCAACAGTTCCATCAACATTTTATCACTCAATGGCAAGCAGAGTCGTGGAACGATTTAACACGTTTGGTGCATTCATTAAAAGGGGGAGCGGGTAATATTGGTGCTAAAACACTTTATGCTCAGCTTAACGATCTTGAGCTTGCTTGTTTGAAGCCTGAACATGATATTGAGATTCAACCGCTACTTGATAGGGTTACCTCTGAATTTAGTACTGTTAATGAAGAGATAACCACCATGTTACTGTTGCCTTATAAGCAACATAAGCATAATGATAGCGAGACACCTTTATTAACTGAATTAGAAATAGCGTCTAAACTGAATGAGTTACAACGGTTAGTTGATGAGTTTGATACTGGTGCACAAGAGTTTGCAACTGTTCTAGAAAGAGGAGTTGTAGATCATCAAGCAAAAAAAATGCTAATACATTTTATTGAACAGTTGGACAATTTTGATTTTGATAGTGCGGATCAAATTTTATCTCAATTGAAAAGCATTACCTGAACAGGAATAAACAATGATAAATTTAGATGAGATGATCGAAAAACAGACCATTTTAGTCGTGGATGATAACCCTGAAAATATTCATGTATTGAGCGGTATTCTTAGACCCTATTATAAGGTAAAAGCAGCCATTAATGGCAACATAGCAATAAAAATAGCCTGTGCAGAAGAGAAGCCTGATATTATTCTTCTGGATATCATGATGCCTGATATTGATGGCTATACAGTGTGTAAATATTTGCAAGCGTTGCCTGAAACCTCTGAGATACCCATTATATTTGTTAGTGCTAAGAGTGAAATATCAGATGAGAAAAAAGGCTTTGATTTAGGGGCCGTAGATTACATGACCAAGCCTGTGAGCCCGTCTTTAGTCTTAGCGCGAGTTAGCACGCATCTAAAACTTGCGGATCAAAAATCTCACCTTATGTTACTTGTTAAAGAAAAAACCGCGGATTTAGAAAAAACACGCTTGGAGATTATCCAAAGTTTAGGCCGTGCAGCTGAGTTTAAAGACAATGAAACGGGGTTGCATGTTATCCGCATGAGTTGGTACTCTTACTATTTAGCGAAACATTGTACGGGTAATAACTGTTGGTCTGAACTGTTGCGTAATGCGGCGCCAATGCATGATATTGGTAAAATAGGTATTCCTGATGAGGTGTTATTAAAACCGGGGAAATTAGATGCCAAAGAGTGGGAAATCATGAAAAAGCATGTTGAATATGGTGTGGAAATTCTCGGGGAGCATGAAACTGATCTATTAGCACTGGCGTTAGAGGTAACAAAATATCACCATGAAAAATGGGATGGTAGTGGTTACCCGAACGGTATTAGCGGTGAAGATATTCCTCTGAGTGCGCGCATTGTTGCCGTTGCAGATGTCTTTGATGCGTTAACCTCTGAGCGTCCCTATAAAAAAGCGTGGACAGTGGAAAAAACCATGGCGTTAATTGAAGCAGAAGCGGGAAAGCATTTTGACCCCGATTTAGTACAGATGTTTAAAGCTTGTTTACCTAAAATTCGTGAGATTAAAGCGTTATATGCAGATTAATTCACCAAGGGAAGGGCGATAATATTTAGTCTTTTTTAAATTTGTTTTATTTATTAATAAGTTAACTAACCTGAGTGCGGGTTAATGAGCGCTTTTGTAGGAGTTTAATAATACCATTCCGCATAATATTGTGATCAGGGCTTGTTGAGGAAAAATGATGAAGAGCAAGGCGCATGATTGAGTAATAGCTAGCTATTGCGAT
>NZ_ATUO01000149.1 GCF_000420245.1 Psychromonas hadalis ATCC BAA-638
TGAGCATTTTTCAACACGGTTATCATAGATAACTGAAGCTTTAATGTGAAGAAACCTTAAATGGCAACGGCCTGAGTAGTTACAAAAAACTAACAGTTATTTTTTCTTATGACAACGTAAATAGAAGGTGGCTTCGCTCACTTTCATCGGGTTTACTGGGTGATGCCCCATATTATTCGTGCTTGAAAAAAACGCTTGTTCCGTGCTTTCAATACTTTCACCCACAACATCAATCCCCAATTCACGGGCGAGCACGATCACCGACTTTATCATCGCTTCCCCGACCAAACGGCCGGGAATATTTTGAATATAATTTTTGGAAACTTTAAATTTATCAATGCCTAGCGATTCAATAAAATGAAAAATAGGGATATCAGCACCAAAACCATCAACCGTGATAGCAATGCCTAATTTATGAATGTTAAGCAGGTTTTCATGAAGGGTATGATTTTCTGATTCAAACGTAGCTTCTGCGATCTCAAATTCAAGATCTTTGCTAGAACAACCTGTCTCTTTGATAACCGTTTGAATATCGGCAATTAAACTGATCTGCTCTAGTTGGATAGTGGACAGATTAACCGCTATACGTCCAAAATTAATATTAGATTTTTTCCACTTCACTGTTTGCAAAGCCGCTTTTTTAAGCATTTTCAAACCAATGGGAATTAACAGACCACTTTCTTCTGCCAAACTTAAAAAGCGATCTGGCAATAATAAACCATGCTTTGGATGATGCCAACGCAACACACTTTCCATGGCAACAATCAATTTTTTATTGATGTCATACTGTGGCTGATAATAAAGATCAAACTGATCTTCTTGCAGGGCAATTTTCATCTCTTTTTCTAGCTGTAATTGACTTGAAGAGTGCTTGGTTAACTGATCAGTATAAAAGTGATATGAGACACTTTTATCACCTTTAGCACGTAACATCGCCTTTTCTGCACTCTGCAACAAGGTATCGACATCAACACCATCATCAGGGCATAAACTGATACCAATGGTGGCATTTAAACTTGCCTCAATATCACCAATCTTAAATTTATAGCTGAACTGCTCTGCTACTTTTTGCGCAACTAACGCAGCATCATGCTCATTTTTAAGGCCATCAACAATAATCACAAACTCATCATCCCCAAAACGAGCCACGGTATCTTTTTCAAAAATACAATTTTTCAAACGTCGCGCAATCTCTTGCAGTACTTTGTCGCCTGCATTATGCCCATATTGATCATTCACCGCTTTAAAGCCATTAATATCAACCAGTATCACCGCCATCGCTACCTCATTAAAATTAGCACGATTAATGGCATCTTCTAACTTCGTAAAGAGAGCAATACGATTCGCAAGTCCTGTTAATGGATCATGTTTCGATAAAAATTGGATTTTACTTTCGATATTTTTATTTTGGCTAAGATCAGTAAAGGAGTAGATGCGATTATTTACCCCCTCCTCTAACTCGACCACATAGACATCAAGCCATGCAAAACGGATTTCCTGTTGCTTATTACGATAAGTGATATCGCCTTTCCACTGTTTATTATTTTCCAGCGCTTCCTCTATTTTTTGGTGCAAGGTAGAATTTGGCTCTTGTGTTGATAACATATCAACAGCGTTACCTAATAACTCTGATTTTTTATACCCTGTTAATTGGCAAGTCGCTAGATTTGCAGAGATAATTATCCTGCTTTGGTCAGTAACAATAATATTTTCTTGGCTATTTTCAAACACCGCATTGGCAACTTTAAGGCGCTTTTGTAAACGATGCTGTGCGGTGATATCGCGACCAATACCAATTAACCCTTGCACATTACCTTTTTTATCTAATAAAGGCACTTTGCGCATATCAATGAAATGACGCTCTCCATCAATATAAGTGAGGTGCTCCTCACCTGAATAGATTTCATTATTGACCATTACATCTTGGTCTTGTTGTTGGCACATCAATGCTTGTTCAAGCTCAAAAAACTGATCATCTGTTTTACCTAAAATTTTCTTCTCTGACTCGCCGATGAATTTTTCAAACTGTTTATTGCAACCGAGAAAACGGCTTTTAAGATCTTTAAAGAAAATAAGATCAGGTGATATATCTGCCGTAGCGCGAAGCATCATGCGCTCCTTTTCCACACTACGTCTGGCTTTATTTAGTTCAGAGACATCAAACACCATGCCAATTTGAATATCGGTGCCGGCAATTAACTCTTTACGAAAAACCACTTCATGACGGCGACCGTCAAGATCGTGTAGCTCACACTCATAAAGGTGCACTTGATGATCATCAAACATCATTTTATCAACAATCTCAAGACCCTCTTTAAGTGAGTCTGGTAATACATCAAATGCGTATTGGCCAATCACTTCATCACACGTTAACCCTAAATGCTTGGCAAAGCTGGTATTACAAACAAGTATTATTCCCTTTTTATTTTTATAATAGATGGGAATACTAATACAATTTAACGCTTTTTTTACATCTTCACTGACTAACTGTTTGGCAGAGGGAGGGATCAGTTTTTCATTAATAGGTTGGGCACTATTTAGATAAGTCGTACGAAGTTGTGGAAAAAGAGCATGAATGCGTTCTGAGACAACTTTAGGAATAGATTGTTCAATTATTAAATAGTGATAATTTTTTTCTGCTAATACGGCTAATATTTCATTACTGCAGAGCATGTACTTCGTGTTGTAAGAAACCTTTTTATTTCCATCAGTTAGTGACGTTAATAACGCTTCTACCAATTCAACATTACGCCCAATATATAAAACATTTTTGACAAGCAAAGACAAATAAACCACCTTTTTATTATTTAAAGTTTATTATATTAATTAAATCAACGAGTTAAGTATAACCTAATTGAAATAAAGGGGATCATTTGATCCCCTTTATTTACACTTTAAGTGTCTTAACCTAACTGTTTACGTACATTCCTAAACATACGCATCCAAGGTGAATCTTCTTTCCAATCATCTGGATGCCATGAGTTAGCAACGGTTCTAAATACACGCTCAGGATGTGGCATCATAATGGTGACACGCCCATCTTGTGAGGTTAATCCTGTAATACCGTTTGGTGATCCATTGGGGTTCGCTGGGTAAGCTTGGGTATTGTTGCCATAGTTATCAATAAAGCGCAGTGCGATATTGCCACTTGCTTCAATAGCGGCTAAATGTTGTGCATCTTTTACTTCCATGCGCCCTTCACCGTGTGAAACAGCAATTGGCATAAACGATCCCGCCATATCACTTAGGAACAATGAGTTATTCTTCTGCACTTCAACTAAACTGAAACGTGCTTCAAAACGCTCTGAGTTATTACGCACAAAACGAGGCCATAAATCAGTCCCGGGAATAAGCTCATGTAGATTCGATAACATCTGACAACCGTTACACACACCTAATGCAAATGCGTTTTCACGTTCAAAAAATGTTTGGAACTGGTTACGTGCTTGTTCGTTAAACAGAATCGATTTAGCCCAACCTTCACCCGCGCCTAACACATCACCGTAAGAGAAACCGCCACAGGCAACTAAACCTGCAAAATCTTCAAGCTGTACATCACCTGATAAAATATCACTCATGTGCACATCAATCGCAGAGAAACCAGCGCGGTTAAAGGCAGCCGCCATCTCTTGTTGCGAGTTAACACCCTGCTCACGGATAATGGCCATGCGTGGTAAAACGCCCGTAGCAATATAAGGGGCAGCCACATCTTCATTGATATCAAAAGTAAGCTTACTGTTTAGACCTGGATCGTTATCGTCTAATTTCAGGTCAAATTCTTGCTGCGCACATTCAGAGTTATCACGCAGTGCTTGTATTTCTAGTGTTGTTTCAGCCCAAATTCCACGGAATTCACTGCGTGGTGCAACTAATACCTCAAGGCCATCACGGGTAAATTCAATTTGGTCTTTATCATTTACAGAGCCAATGACCAGTGCATTAGTGGTTAAACCATGACCGGCCAATATATTTAATACTGTTTCTTTGTCTTCAGATTTAACTTGAATCACCGCACCTAACTCTTCTGAGTAAAGTGCGCCAAAGTCATCGCTCCCTAATTGGTCAAGCTTAACGGTGACACCGCAATGTCCCGCAAAGGCCATCTCTGTAATGGTTGAGAACAAGCCACCATCACTTCTATCGTGATAAGCCAACAGTTTTTTATCAGCGACTAAGGTTTGCATCGCGTTGAAGAAACCTTTTAATAATTCAGGGTTATCAAGATCAGGCGTTACATCACCTAACTGCTTGTAAACTTGCGCCAGTGATGAACCACCTAAACGGTTTTGACCGTTACCGAGATCAACTAAGATTAAATCTGTTTCACCTTGGTCTGTACGCAATTGTGGTGTGACTGTATTGCGGATATCACGCACCGCGCCAAAGGCTGTAATGATTAAAGACAACGGAGAGATAACCTCTTTGTCCGTGCCATCTTCATCAACCCAACGCGTTTTCATCGACATTGAATCTTTACCAACGGGAATCGTTAGCTCGAGTTCTGGACATAACTCTTCACCAATTGCTTTCACCGCTGCATATAACCCCGCATCTTCACCCGGATGACCCGTTGCAGACATCCAGTTTGCAGATAATTTAATGCGTTTGAAATCACCAATATCAGAACAGGCGATATTAGTAATTGATTCAGCCACCGCTAAGCGTGCTGATGCGGCAAAGTTAAGCAGGGCAACAGGTGTACGTTCACCCAGTGCCATCGATTCACCAAAGTAAGTATCGTAACTAGCGGCCGTTACCGCACAATCGGCAACAGGCACTTGCCAAGGACCAACCATTTGGTCGCGCGCGACTAAGCCCGTTACAGAGCGATCACCAATGGTGATAAGGAATGTTTTTTCTGCAATAGATGGCAAACGCAATAATCGTTCAGCAGCATCTTTAATGGTTGCACCAGAAAGGTCTAACGTCTTACCTTTAGCGGTTTGCGTGGTCACAGTGCGGTGCATTTTAGGTACTTTACCTAATAATACTTCTAACGGCATATCGATGGGTTTATTATCAAACTCTGAATCATTTAATGTTAGATGCATCTCTTTCGTTGCAGTACCAATCACCGCATATAATGCACGTTCACGCTTACAAATAGCTTCAAAGGTGGCTAGGTTTTCAGGTTTAATGGCCATTACGTAACGCTCTTGAGATTCATTACACCAGATTTCATGGGGTGCCATGCTGTTTTCATCGTTTGGAATAGCACGTAAATCGAAGAGTCCACCACGTCCTCCATCATTGACAAGTTCAGGCATTGCATTTGATAAACCACCCGCACCCACATCGTGAATAAATTGGATTGGGTTATCATCACCCATCTGCCAACAACGATCGATCACTTCCTGACAACGACGTTCCATCTCAGGATTTTCACGTTGTACTGACGCAAAATCTAAATCCTCAGAAGAAGCACCCGAATCCATTGATGAAGCGGCACCGCCACCTAAACCAATGTTCATTGCAGGGCCACCTAAAACAACTAACTTAGCGCCAACAGGGATCTCTTTTTTCTGCACGTGGTCACGGCGAATATTACCTAAACCACCCGCCAACATGATTGGCTTGTGGTAGCCACGAATTTCATAACCGTTATGACTTTCCACTTGCTCTTCATAAGTGCGGAAATAACCCAAAATATTGGGACGACCAAATTCATTATTAAAGGCCGCGCCACCCAGTGGCGCTTCTAGCATAATGTCTAGTGCTGAAACAATACGGCTTGGTTTGCCAAAATCGGTTTCCCACGGTTGCTCAAAGTTTGGAATACGTAAGTTAGAAACAGAGAAACCCACTAAACCCGCTTTAGGTTTAGACCCAATACCCGTTGCACCCTCATCACGAATTTCACCACCAGAGCCTGTTGCCGCACCCGGAAATGGAGAGATAGCCGTGGGATGGTTATGCGTTTCCACTTTCATCAAGATATCAATATCTTCATGGTGGTAGCTAAATTCACGCTCATCCACACTTGGGAAGAAACGACCTGCTTTATAACCTTCCATTACGGCAGCGTTATCGCTGTAAGCAGACAATACATATTCAGGATGTAATTCATGGGTATTACGGATCATTTTAAACAAGGATTTAGGCTGTTTTTGGCCATCGATTGTCCAATCGGCATTAAATATTTTATGACGACAATGTTCTGAGTTTGCCTGTGCAAACATCATCAGCTCAATATCGTTAGGATTACGGCCTAACTTAATAAAGTTTTCAAGTAAATAATCAATTTCATCATCCGCCAGTGCAAGCCCTAAACTGACGTTAGCCACCTCTAAAGCACGACGCCCCACGCCGAGTATATCAACACTGTTCATTTTGCCCGGTGCCCCTTGGACAAACAATTTAGCAGCATCATCTAACGAGGTAAAAACCACTTCCATCATGCGATCATGTAACAGGCCAGCAAGTTGCTTGCTCTGTTCGGCAGACAATTTTGTAGATGTTTCGATGTAATACGCAATACCACGCTCTAAACGTTTAACTTTGCTTAAACCACAGTTATTGGCGATATCCGTCGCTTTTGAAGACCAAGGAGAGATAGTGCCTGGACGAGGAGTAACAAAAAATAATGTACCGATAGGGGAGTGCTCGGCAATTTTGGGGCCATAGGTCAGTAGTTTTTGTAACACAACTGACTCTTGCTCATTTAAAGATTCCGTTAAATCTGCAGCATGCATAAACTCTGCATAAATTTGCGTAACAGGTAGATTTAATGCTTCACAGTTTTTTAAAAGCTGGTTAACACGAAATGTAGATAGGGCTGGAGCCCCACGCAAAATGTCCATAAGTTGCTTCTCTCGTTGGATGAATAGATGGTTTAGTTCGCTATTATAAGCAAAAAGCGTTTTTTATTAAACAGAAACCCTCTATAGTCACAGCTTATTTACTTTTTCTGCCCCTGTTTTGTTCAAAAAACAGACAACCAAGCATTAACATTTAGATCTGGACTCCGTTATGCCTTTAAAACTATTCGCTCGCATGAAAACGCTTTTTTTTATTACTCTCTCTCTGTTTTTATTGAGTGGTTGTAATCCATTCACACAAATAAGTAGTTTAGAAAAGATCCAAAAACGGGGGGATATCATCATGGGTACTATCAATAGCTCACTCACTTACAGCTATGATGGTAATGCGTATAGCGGTTTAGATTACGAATTAGGCAAACAGTTTGCAGCCTACCTCAACGTAAAATTGACCATTAAAACCTATGGATCACTTAACGAACTGTTTGTCGCCCTCGACAATAACAACGTCGATTTTATTGGCGCTGGACTGACCCTTACTCCCAATCGCGCCAAAAAATATCGTAGCTCTCCACCCTACTATTACGTTTCACAAAAAGTGGTGTACCACAAAGGGACCTACCGTCCACGTAAAATAGCAGATGTGAATGCCCCCATTAGTGTATTAACCGCCAGTAGCCATGCTGAAACATTGGCCGCACTGATTGAAGAGAATCCAACGTTAAAAATAGTCTTTTTTGATAACGAAGATCAAGAGACACTGTTGCGTAAAGTAGCAGAGAAAGAAATTAAATTTGCCATTGTAGACAGCTCTACATTGGCGCAAAAACAACGTTATTATCCTGCACTTGCAGAAGCATTTTCTATCTCCGAAAAACAGCCTGTTGCTTGGTTAATCAAAAAAAATCAAGACGATAGCGTTTACGCAGGCATGATAGAGTTTATTGGCAATAAATATAACGACCAAACCATTGCTAAATTAGAAGAAAAATACTTTGGTCATGTGGGTCATTTTGATTATGTAGATACACGTATCTTTTTAAAGCGCATTAAAAAGAAACTGCCAAAATACCAAGCACTGTTTAAAAAGTATGAAAACGCCGAAGTCGACTGGCAGCTTTTAGCGGCCGTCAGCTATCAGGAATCACACTGGAATCCCAACGCAAAATCACCGACCGGTGTGCGCGGCATGATGATGCTCACCCTTGATACGGCGAATTATGTGGGCATTAAAAATCGTCTTGATGTCGAGCAAAGCATTAAAGGTGGCGCAAAGTATCTATCGCAACTGATAAAACGTCTACCCGATAGTATTCATGATGATGAGAAAGTATGGTTTGCTTTAGCCAGTTACAATTTAGGTTATGGCCACCTGATGGATACAAGACGCATCACCACCATGAAGAAACAAGATCCAAATTCATGGTCAGATGTAAAAGATAACTTACCACTTTTACACCAACAAAAATGGTATAAAAGAACCCGTTATGGTTACGCCCGTGGCCGTGAAGCGCAACATTATGTCAACAATATCCGCCAATATTTAGAAACCCTAAACTGGTTTGTTTATGAACAAAATAAAGCATTAAAAATTGAAGCCGATAAGCAAGCTGAAATAGCAAAATTAGCGACCATAGAAGCCGCAAATCATATGGCAGTAGAGCAGGCAATCAGTAACGATTTACAAGTAAGTGACGCGTTAGCGACGAGTGATTAAAATAACAAGCTAACTTAAATTACCCCCTACTGACACACTGTTGTCAGTAGACCTTAGCTAAAGTGGTTTTTGCCTACCAAGGCCCACTTACTAACTGATGTTACGCAGTAAATCAGAAGATTATAGCGAGAACTGATAAAGTATCATCATGAATAAAAACAAACAAATATTTGACCTGTACATTGATTACCTTGT
>NZ_ATUO01000150.1 GCF_000420245.1 Psychromonas hadalis ATCC BAA-638
TCTATTTTACTGGTTAAAACAACTCACTTCTACGTTGTAAGTTTCGCAAAGGGAACAACCATTTACGTCAACTTACGCCTTGAATTAAGCTGTTTTCCCTGCGTAAAATTTAGATCACATACTTAATGTAATCGGTATTACTATCACGAGATCAAGCTAACGTTAATATACGTTTTTAGGCATTCCAACGAACTTGCGCTTGGTTATTTATACAAAACTAAAGCAGGACTGAAGTCCTACGTCCAAGAGAAGCTTTGTTCATATTAAAAACTTGTGTCTAAAAATCAGGGCTGACACCCTGTCTCTCGATTAATCATGCCGCTTTCTCATTCACTTTTTTTCAAAATAGCAAGCCAACAAAACTGCACTATCCTTATAGATATAATAGACTTATAAAATAAGGAGGACTTATGATCACTGTACTATTCCGTTGGGATATAAAACCTGAATATGAGCAAGCTTTTCAAGAGGGCTGGTCTGAAATTATCCACCGTAATATCGAAAAATATGGTGCATTAGGCTCTCGCTTGCATAAAACCCATGACAATCAATGGATCTCTTATAGTCAATGGCTCAGTGAAGATCATTATAAAAACGCCCAAAACTGCCAAGATAAACATCAGCAAGCGCGTATCAAAATGGTTACCGCAATCAACAAAAGCTATCCACCTATTATTATGGTGCCAGTGATCGATCACCTATTAGCAACTGAAACAACGCAACCACAGTTATTGCCATAATGTGTAATTTTCGATAGTCTAACCATTATTTATTTTAAGCAGGACAATTTAATGAGCACAGCACTCACAGAGCAACAAGTTAAAGATATTCAAAAATTAGACGCACAAAAACGTTATAACTATTTATTAAAAGAGGTGGTAAAAAATAGACAAATTTGGCTATTAGTCGATGAACATGGCTGTGTGATGCTTAATAGTGAAGATGAAGACTGCGTGCCCGTTTGGCCAAATGAAGAGTTTGCACTGGCATGGGCAACCGATGAGTGGTCACACTGCACCGCAGAATCTATCTCATTAGAAAAGTGGCACAACCGTTGGACGCACGGCCTTGAAGATGACGAATTAGCCTTGGTTATTTTCCCAGACCAAAACAGCGAAGGGCTTATTTTCTTTCCTGATGAATTTGATTTTGAACTTAAAAAACAGGTAAGAAAATAACTGTTTTACAGGGTATCAATAAGTAACAGTTCACAATCACTTAATGCCTCAATGGTGATTGTGTTTACCGCTGTTACTTCTGCACCATCCCCTTTCTTTAGTACCACTTCACTGACACTATCTCGGATCATAAATTGCCCTTTTGAAGCCAACAGATAAGCTTGAAAATCAAGTTTATGTTCAATCGTTGTGCCCTTTTTTAATACACCTGCAAAAATACGCGCTTGCTGATAAATCGACAATACCTCTTTATCTTCTTGATAGCCCGAAACCAACAGAGATAGCTTCCCCTGCATCGCCTGTGTCGGAAAAACCTGTGTTTGCCAACGAGGAGTGACATTAACATGGTCAGTTTCAATCCATATTTGATACAGGGTTAATGGTTCATCAGCCAAATTATACTCTGAATGCACAATCCCAGATCCAGCACTCATCACTTGCACCTCACCCGCTTTGGTCACTCCTTTATTACCCTGACTGTCTTGATGTGAAATCTCACCACTACGAACATAAGTAATAATCTCCATATTTTTATGAGGATGTGCATCAAACCCATAACCCGCTTTTATCAGATCATCATTAATCACGCGTAATGTTCCAAAACCCATACGGTCAGGATTATAATAATGGGCAAAACTAAAATGAAAACGACTGCTTAACCAACCATGCTCAGCACGCCCTAACTGTTGATAAGGGATACGCTTTATCATAAAATTCCCCGATCGGGCGCCACAGTAAAATCTAAAAATGGCCCCACAGGAACAATACCTGTTGGGTTGATACTCGGATGGCTTGCATAATAATGGGTTTTGATATGAGCCATATTCACCGTTTCGGCAATGCCATCAACTTGATATAACTCACGCAGATAACCACTAATATGCTTAAACTCAGACAGTTTCTGACGATTACATTTAAAATGACCATGATAAACCGCGTCAAAGCGTATTAACGTAGTGAATAAACGCCAATCTGCTTCCGTGATCTTATCACCCACTAAATAACGTTGCTTACTTAACCGACTCTCTAACCAATCTAATCGGCTGAACAATGTTTCATACGCCTGTTCATAAACACTTTGTGTGGTGGCAAACCCCACTTTATAAACACCATTATTGATATCGTCATAAACCAACTGGTTCACTTGATCAATTTCAGCTTGTAATGACACAGGGTAATAATTACTTTTATTTCCCGTTAACGCATTAAAGGCACTGTTTAAGATGCGGATAATGTCAGCAGATTCATTATTAACAATGGTCTGTGTTTTTTTATCCCAAAGCACTGGCACCGTTACCCGCCCTTGATAGTTTTTATCCCCCTTTAGGTACAGTTCAAACATCTGCTTTAACTGATAAAGCTCATCGCCACTTTCCGAAAAAGACCAGCCTTTATCTAACATCTCTGGCACAACAACAGAGACCGAGATAATCTCTTCGAGCCCTTTTAGCTTTCTAAAAATAAGCGTACGATGCGCCCACGGACACGCCAGCGATACATAAAGATGATAACGCCCCGATTCTGCTTGATAAGGGTTACTTTTATCACTGCTGTTAATCACGCCTCGATACGCACTGTCTTGACGCACAAACTGGCCATCACTGCTTTTAGTGTCGTACCATTTATCAACCCACTGACCTTCTATAATTAATCCCATCACCTTCCCCTGTAAACAACGTATAAAGAGAGTATATAAGTTGCTTAAATTTTAATAAGACATTAAATTTAGGTTATCTATTCAATTTATTTGAACAATTAAAGAGCCCATTATGCAAAATCACCCAATCACTCTTGAAGCAATCAGCGTATTAGATGCGATTGATAAACGTGGCAGTTATGCAGCCGCTGCAGAGCAACTTAACAAAGTGCCCTCGGCGCTCTCTTACATTGTGCAAAAATTGGAAGAGCAATTACAAGTTACTGTCTTTCAAAAACAGGGCAGACGCGCAGTGCTGACCCCTGCGGGAAAAAACCTGTTGATTGAGGGGCGATTAATTCTAAAAGCAGTGCAACGCCTGACTGATAAGACCCAGACTATCGCCAATGGCTGGGAGCCAAAACTCAACATTGCTATTAGCTCCATTTTACAATGCGATAAGGTGTTTGAAATATTCAAACTTTTTTTAGACAAACACCCCAGTATTGAGATGGATATTAGCGAAGAGATAATGAATGGCGCATGGGAAGCGTTAGTCGATGACAGGATAGATATGATTATCGGTGCATCGGGCGAGATCCCCAAACAGAAAGGCATACAAACATTACCTCTGTGTTTCTTTGATGCTGTTTTTGTTGTTAGCCCTGACCATCCACTCGCTAAAAAAACACAACCGATTCACCATGATATTATCGGACAATACCGCGCCGTGGTAGCACATGACACTGCCAAACAGTGGGTGACACAAACCCATTCAGTGATCAGTAAAGACAACTATTTTTACGTACCCAGTGTGGAGTATAAATTACGCGCACAGCTACAGGGGATAGGTTGTGGATTTTTACCCCGTTCTCGTATTCAAAACCACCTAGACAGTGGTGAACTCATCGAGCTAACGCTCACGCCAGAACATCACCCCGTACAACTCTATTTAGCGTGGAAGATAGTTAATCGTGGCAAAGCACTAAAAACCATTCGTGAGATGTTGATGGCGGAGAAAAGGAGTATTTTGTGTTGATTTTTACGCTACAGGAGGGTGAAATTTAACTATAGTTATGTATAAATCTATAGCCCACTATTGGCGATAGCGAGCTATAGTAATAGATTTAGTTGTAATGATAATAAATAGATGCATATTTTATAATGGCAGGATTAGCCCCAGGCCCTTGTGTACTTTTAAGTAGCTTTTCATCATAGTGCATCCCCGTCTCAAGCCCATTATCCCCTGCGTCACCGCCACTAATAGTAACAGTTTTTCCTCTAACGGCACCTTTTAAGGAAGCTGTTGCACCAATATTTACATGGCCAAGCACTGCGTGGATAGTCGCACTCAAATCTCTCCCTTTTATATCTATAGCAATAGGTTTATCAACAGTACTGGTGTGTGCTGAATAAAACTCAACAGGCGAACGATCGACTAAAGCCGTTGCAGTGGAGTCGCCAACTTCTATTATTCGGAAACCATCATCTGTTGTTATTTGGCCTAATACAACAATTGTTAAGCTACTCCCTTTATTTACTTTTATTTTCGAGCCATTTTGCGCATCAAAATCTCCTGTCACCAATATTTTTACATGGCCATCAATAACAATATCTTGATCGATTAATGTAAAGTTATCAAAGACATGAACCTCTGGTAAGGATTCTCCTAAAAAATCAACATTGACGGAGGCGAGAGTATAAAGCTTCAAAGGAGCACTACTATCAGTCCGATGAGCATCATTAAAATATTCAGCTTGACCAGAGGAAAAAGAAAACTCTACGCCATGAGTATTTTTAGTTAAATCATTTGTATAGTACCAATCTGCATCTGTTCTAGCGTTGCTAAATATATTTTTATCAGTTTGCACACCACTACCTTTTAATCCCTCGTAACCACTTACTTGTGCACTGATACCAATATCATCACACTCCAGCTCTTTAATATCAGGGCCCGCATATATACCACCAGTGTTAGTGCCATTATTGAATTTCGCTACAATATTACCGTCGATTAGGGTGTTGCCTCCGTTTGTGATTGCACCATTAAATGCCTCTTTAGCATTAATATCTCCTTTGATAATTGCATTTTGATTTACAGTAACATCTCCGCCTGAATTTAAACCTTTAGTAACCGATGGATCACTATTTCCTGAATTTACAGCATTTATGGTTATATTTTCATTGGCACTAACATTACCATTAACAAATGATGACCCCTCTGATTCAAAGCTTCCTGTTGCCTCGACATTACCATTTATTGGTGAATCACCAGAAAGCTTAATATTGGCTCCAGCGACAACTGTCCCTGTATTACCTTTGTTACCTTTATTTATAATTTTATGCCCATTCCCATCGAGAATGAATGTTCCATCAGAATCTTTCTTAAAGCTATTATAATCGCCAAATTCCGAATTAAAGCTATCGATAACCCCAGAGCCAGATAAAGTAATGCCCTCACAACCTACAACACCTTTTTCAAATTTTGGTTTTTTGGTACCCGGTTTGATAGATATTTTTGCTTTAAGGTATGCAGTTGCCCCCTTATCTTCTCCCGTACTTATAAAGGTAATATATGTAGGAATGGCACTGCTATTATAAAATTCATTTGAGATAGTAAATTGTGCATGTGAAACCGCAGATGGCAACGCCGCTGTTATAACAGCCCTAGATGTATTACCTTGCTTAAGTTGAATATATTCAAATACTTCAAACACCCCCCTTTCAGCCATCAATCTCGCATTCATCTCTTTCTGTTGATTACCCCCAATACGCTCTTGTAGCAGGTTACCTTTTATCTCTGAAAAGGCATAAATTGTTGAGATAGTGGTAATTAATAAAACTGAAATTAAAACAAATCCATTTTGTGATTTTTTCATTGTTATCTCCTTATATGCCATTAGCACTTTTCCCCTCTTCACCCGAATCAATTAATATTCGTTGGCGCATTGCAAGACTAAAAGTAAAGCCGTCAGCACCCATAGTGCCCGCTGTTTTACCCGGCATCCCCTTAATTTTCAGAGTAATATCAATACCTTTTTGTGGTGTCGGTGCAAGTGTAGCGCTCAGTGATTGCACATCAAGAGCAACAATTTCAGTGTTTGTTACTACACCGCCTGTGGCTATGTTCGTATATTTAGTTGTGCAATAAAGTTGTTTATTATTATCAGAATCTTCATTAACCCAAAAAGTATCTGTTGCGCTAGACTCCTGCTTTGTCCCTAAACAACCATAGAAAGTATTGTTACTTGCCTCTTCACCGTAGGTAATAACAACCGTTGGCGTTGTACCTGAAACAACGATTGCCAGTCCAGACCCCTGCCGTACAGAGCGCGACATTAAATAATGTGCACCACGCAGTGATTCTTGTGCGTTAGACAACCCTTGGGAAACGTTGATACTACTTTGCAGTGAGCTATAAACAGATGCACAGGCAAAAATAAGTACCAGACTTATCACCATCGCAATGAGGAGTTCTACAATAGAGAAACCTGTTTGTTTGATTTTATTCATTATAAGCAGCTCCCCTCAAAATCAGGGTACTGAACATTTAAAACAACTTGATCATTCGCACTATTTGTTGGAAAATTTTTGTCTGTCCAATGAACTCTGACACGATCATCTAAAATCACATCAGTCGTAGAGCCTGTGCTCGTTTCTCCAGATAATCCAGTAATGAGTCCCGCTTTCCAGTCACTATAAATAGGGCCGTATATAGTCGGGTCTGCATTTGAAGTTCCATGAATAACACACAAATTGCGCCACACTCTATCAACCAGAGTGTTCGCCTCAATGGTTGCAATGGTATAATTAAAACTAGATTGTGATGAACGTAAAATTTTAAGTTCTAGCATGGCCAATCCTAAAACAGCGACACCTGCAATAAACATGGAGATAAGCACTTCAAAAAGGGTAAAGCCTTGTTGCTTCATTTTCATTAACAACCCCCCTTTTTACTTTGCCCACTTTGTAATATGCAAATAGACAAGGTTCGTTGTGCAGAGGAGATGGTTAATGATGTTGTCGCACTAGCAAGGCTCACCGAGCCTCGTCCAAAAACAGTAATTATATTGCCACTGATATAAACCGTATTATGAGGGGCTCTGACACTTAATAATGTACCACCACCGCTACTCACCACTTCCCAGCCATTAGCCCAGCCACCCGTTTTAGGTTGTAATGTCATTGGAGAGGAGGTTTTAATCGCTTCGGCACGCGCAAAGCGATAAGCGTTATAGAGATCATTGGTTGCTTGTGAAAAACGTCCGTGCTCTATAAATTTGTTATAGCTAGGTACACCGACTGAGCTTAATATTCCGATAATAGCCAATACAACTAACAGTTCTATGAGGGTGAAACCTGATTGTTTTTTAAAATAAGAGAGTTTCATCATGTTACCAGCACTTCTCTGCGGTAAATGAACCACTAACAGTGAATGTTCCCGCTTGATCTAGGGTCATGTTTCCACATTCATCTAATGTTTGCGCACCTTGAGCAGTGGCGGTGATTGTAAACTTTTCGAGCAGCAGTGGCTTTACATATTGCACAGAGTAAGAGCCCACTATGTCTGCGGAGGTAGTCGCTGGATAGCCACCTTGACGTGCATAATAACGCTCTGCAACTAATGACAATTCTGTCATTTCCAGTTGCACTTCAATACGATTTGCTTTGCGCACATGCGCTTGGTAAGAGGGGAGTGCAATGCTCACCAGAATGCCGATAATCGCAATGACGATCAGCAACTCAATAAGCGTAAAACCTTTGGTATCTTCCATAATATCAATAAATCCATTATTCCATTAATGCATAAACGAGAAAAACAATTTAAGTCTGCTATTTTTATAAGTCATCTGATCCTGATGAATTATCTACACATGATTCTATTTTGACTTAAATTATTTCACTAGCTCAATAATACAGCAAAAACAAGCTCAATAATGGATAATTATCAGACTTTTTATAACAGGTTCATGCGTTAGGTTGTCTTTTTTGAAAAGTAATAAAAGTCGTTTACTATTAAGCAGGCTGACTTTGAATAAAGGGGAGTCGCTAAATTGGCATTGAAAGTTGACAGTCGGTAAACTTAATACAAGCGAATAATAGCAAAAAATGCAGATTATTCGCCTGTCAATGTAATAGTTCAACCAGTGAAGGGTCTATTAATTAAGGTAGTGGTAATACTATTCAATACTTAACAGTTCCACCTCAAAAATAAGCAGTGAGCCAGCAGGAATACTTCCTGCCCCACGGTTTCCGTAAGCGAGCGAGCTTGGGATATAAAAACGGTATTTATCTCCCACCACCATTAGTTGTACACCTTCGGTCCACCCTTTGATGACTTGATTTAATTTAAAGGAGATCGACTTACCACGGTCAACAGAGCTATCAAATACGCTGCCATCAATTAACATTCCGTGATAATGCACTGTCACTTTACTTTTAGCCGTTGGGTGTTCTGCGCCTTCACCTTGCGTTAACACCTCATATTGCAAACCTGACTCGGTGGTTTTTATCCCCTCTTTTACGCCATTAACGGCTAAAAACTCAACGCCAAGTTCAATGTTTTGTGGTGCATTTTTGTCAACCACAAATTTTTTAAAGATAAAAAACAGAGCGATTAAGATCAGTGTGACAATAATAATTTTCAAGATAGGAGTCCTATTTAGGAATCGTTACATAATAACTTGCGCTAAATTTTTTCAAAAAGCCTGAAGGAATCGTTACAAAATAACTTGCGATAAATTGTTTCCAAAAAGCCTTAA
>NZ_ATUO01000151.1 GCF_000420245.1 Psychromonas hadalis ATCC BAA-638
TCGTACACCAATACAGGTGCGAACGCGAGTGCAATTTTATATAGTTTGGTTGAAACAGCAAAAGCGAATGATCTTATTGTTCATGATTATATCGCAACCTGCTTGCAGCAGATTGCTGAAAACCCGAATGATATTGATGCGTTGCTACCATGGAATATTAAGCGTAGCTAGGTGCCATTACCCAGACGCTTACTGTCAATGGGGTAAATTGCTCATCGTTTGCAACACCAAGCGTGACTATCTGCTGACCCATTACGCAACGCCCCGTTAAGTGATCAAAGTGACTTGATACACCTGCATTTTTTTACCACGCCTTGTTTTTACTGAGTCATCAATGACAAAGGCATTAAGTTTGTTTTTCTTGTGGGTCTTCAATATTTTTTTAGCGGTTAATAGTTACAGTTTTCGCCAGTCTAAATCTTCACGATTGAGTAGGTCATATAGCGCATCTTTTTTTGCATCAGAAAAGCTTAATAGTGAATCTCTTGAAAACATAGCAACAAAATCTACTTTTAGCCAAACCCAAAACATCAATAAGTACACGACATCTTCCACAGGAGTGCCAGATCGCTTGCTGAATTTAGCTTGGCGCAATATGGCCTTAAAACCAAGGTTCTTCCATGTGGTGCTAAAAACATTGTCAATATTAAGGTTGCTTTGACTTAGGAGATTAGCAGCTAATGATGGTAAATTTACAGCCTTTGTGTCAGAATTCATTTAATGTCTCGTGTGGTTTTTTGTTTTGTCTAGTTAACAAACATTTTACCATGTAGAGACATTAACTTATTTTATATCATGCAATTAGATGCGAATTATTGATTTATTTCAACTCCAAAACTTGAGTAATTATATGAATATTGCTTTTGTTTTTTAATGCGTGAATAATATTCAATGAATTAGTGACTATAGTGCAATTTATATTTGGCATAATCTTTGCCAATTTCCAACTAGATGATCTCGCATCCAATGAACAAACCTTCCGAAATTAAGTCGAGCGCTTTATCCACAAGTAAACGTTTCTCATCTACATGATTTTTCCTGATTACCCACATTACTCAGCTATGATCGACTAAAAAACAAACTATACTATTAGTGCACTTCAATAGGAAAAACGGGTTTAAATAATACAAGTTAAGTACAGTTAACCACCAACCCAGTGATTTTTCTTGATTGAAGGGGTTAGCCTCTCTTTATATGAATGAAAACACGCAGGACTAAAGTCCCACTTCCTAAAAACAAGCTAATTATTCCTCGGAAGTGGGACTTTAGCTCTGCCTTTTGATGATTTAATTAACAAATGACGAGAAAGCGAACTAATTCTGTTTGTTTTACACTCGTTTCCTCTGTGCACTTCAATTAGGAGAGTAGTCATGAGTAAAAATACAGTTCAGCATCATATGGATACAGTTTTCCTGAATTATTCAATAATTATGGTACGGAAACTCAGTGTTTAAATGCTCTCTTTAAGTGGAAATGGCCAAGTGGTTTTGTCTGTCCCGCTTGTTTGTCAACGAGTTATTGCTCATTGAAATCAAGAAAACTATATCAATGTAATCATTGTCACCATCAAACGTCTGTTACGACTAATACAATATTTGAAAACTCCAAGTTGCCATCAACTATCGAATAGCTGTGGGAAGTAATGTGAATATGCTCATGCTTTAAACCTAGATTAAGGTATGTTTGACAGAATTTGAGTGACCAATACCGATCTATTGTAATTATTAATTCCTATGAATGAGCTTAGGCTTAACTACATAGTTAGCTGGCTTTGTGTGTATATTTTTTAATAAACTGAGCATGATAGAACAGCAATTTTCTACGATTGTTTTTGTATCCTGCTTTACTGAATATGTCGAATTTGGCAAAAAATCCAACATATTATGATCATCAAAAGTACCAATAATAAGCTGACTAGGAATCACACCATAATGAAGTTTAAGATAATGTAAAGCCCCCTCAAGAATGGGAAGTGAAGAAAAAACAATAGCTTCTGGAAGCTGTTTAAGCTCTTTATGTAACGCTTTCATTCCTTCAAATCCATCATTTGCTTGATTGTGTGGTACGGATATTATCCAGTTATGAACCAATGTTTTCTTTAGGTCTTTATGAGCGTCAACAAAGCCTTGCAATCGGTGTTTAATACTTGGTAGATTATTATCCCCACTGATAAGGTAAATATCTGATGTTGATTTTTTTAATATTGCTTTAGACAATTGCAAAAAACCCGCATAGTTATCGCTAATTACTGTTGATTGGCCCTCTATTTCAAAGTTTCGGTCTAAAAAAACTATTGGTTTATTTCTAGCGTATTTAATAGACAAAAGTTGCTGTTCTTTACTACTTGGAACAATAAATAATCCGTCTACTCCTCTCGCTATAAGGTTTTTACTAACCTCTTCTTCTCTTTCTGGGGAATCCCCTGAGCATACTGTAATTAATTGGTAGCCATTGTCGCAACAGAGTTGCTCCAGTAGCTGAGCTAATGAGGAGAAAAATCTGTTAGTTAGTCTTGGTATAACCAAGCCTAACGTATTGGTTTTATTTAACTTTAAGCTTCTTGCTACTTGGTTGATCATAATACCGTGTTCTTTGACATAATCTTTGATTTTTATTTGAGTTTTTTCTGAAATACGATATTGCTTCGCTTTATTATTGACGACAAGTTTTACTGTGGTTATTGAAAATCCTGTTGCTTTGGCAACTTCAGTAATTGTTTTCCCCATTATTCTTCCTCTATTTATTATTGGTTAAATGGTTTTTTGCGCAAAACTAAAACTATTTGAATCATTGCATTAGTTGTTCAAATGTCAGGCAATATGATGATGCAACATATTTAGATATATATCACATTTTTTATATTTGTACATTGAATAGACAAATAATACTTGCTATAAATACTGCTAACACGAGTTAGCAAGTTAAAAAATAATATTTAAGGATTATAATGAGTAAATATTTTATTGGTGTCGATGTAGGTTCAGGAAGTGCCCGAGCAGGCGTTTTTAATGTTTTAGGTGAAAAATTGGCTTTGGCAGTAAGCCCAATAATGCAATTTCGTCCTAAAACAGATTTTGTTGAGCAGTCTTCTACTGATATTTGGTTACAAGTATGCAATGTAGTAAAGCGTGCAGTAGCAGAAAGTAAAGTTTCGGTTGATCATATTGTAGGAATTGGATTTGATGCAACTTGTTCGCTCGTTGCATTAGGTGCAGATGATCAACCTATATCGATTTCCCCTAGTTTATTGAATAATCAAAACATCATCATGTGGATGGACCACCGAGCTATCGAAGAGGCTAAAGAAATAAATGCAACAGGAGATGAGGCGTTAAAGTACGTTGGGGGAGAGGTTAGTCCTGAAATGGAATTACCAAAAATTCTTTGGATTAAAAAATACTTACCACAACAGTATCAGAAAATCACAAAGTTTTTTGATTTAGCTGATTTTCTTGTTTATCGCTCAACTTCACTGCCGATTAGAAGTGTCTGTACAAAAAGCTGTAAATGGAATTATTTAGCCCATAAAAATCAATGGGCGAATTCACTCTTAGAGAAGATTGACCTAAAAGATATAGTTGAAGAAGGCAAAGTAGAGGGGCCTATTTATGACATTGGAACAGCTGCTGGCAACTTAACAGAGAAAGCAGCGGTTGAACTTGGGTTAACTATTAATACCATCGTTTCGACGGGCATTATTGATGCACATGCTGGGGGGCTGGCAATCATTGGTGATGATCCAGAATCTACACTTGCGATCATTGGTGGTACGTCATCCTGTCATATGGCTGTTGTTAAAAAAGAACTTTTTGTTCCTGGTATCTGGGGACCATACTGGGGCGCTATGTTACCTGGTTATTGGTTATTAGAAGGCGGACAAAGTGCCGCAGGATCACTGATTGATCATATCATCAAAAACTCTGCTCAATATCCAGCTCTCAGACAACGTTCAGAATTAGAAGGAAGAACTGTCTATGAAATTCTTAATGGAAAAGTTGCGGAATTAGAAGCCAATAATCCTGCATTGATGATGAATTTCCATATGTTGGGATATCACCACGGAAACAGATCCCCAAGAGCAGACTCTACTTTAAAAGGCATGGTTTCAGGTCTGAGCCTGAATGAAGATTTAGATGAGCTTGCTATACACTATTTAGCTGGAATTCAATCAGTTGCCTTTGGTACTCGACATATTATAGAAACAATGGCTCAAAATGGCCATCAGATAACTCAAATAAATATGTGTGGTGGCGGAACTAAAAATCCACTATGGCTTCGAGAGCATGCGAATATTACTGGTTGTGAGGTCGTTTTATCGAAAGAACCTGAAGCTGTATTATTAGGGGCCGCAATGCTAGGGGCTACTGCAAGTAGTTTCTATACATCGTTAGAAAGTGCGATTAAGAACATGAGTAGTGAAGGTAAACGTATTTTACCTAATGTTGACAAAACAAAATTCTACAACGCAAAATATCAAGTATTTTTAGAAATGTATGAAGATCAGATTAAATATCAAAATATGATGACGAAAATTTAATACTTTGAATTTTATATATCAGTAAAGTTTAATAATAACAGCAGGTTATGCCTACAATAATATTTGTACCAGAACTTATCGAATAAGGATTGGCGAGAAATATATGTGTGATATTAGCTGGTCAATAAAGGATATGATTATGAATACAACACTAGTCAAAATGGAAAATATTACCAAGAAATTTCCCGGTGTGCTTGCTTTGGATAATGTAAGTTTTAACCTGAGGAGCGGAGAAGTGCATGCTCTATTAGGTGAAAATGGTGCCGGTAAGTCGACATTAATGAAGGTCTTATCAGGTGTGCATGTACCCAATAACGGGCGCATTATTTTCGAAGGTAAAGAGGTCGTTTTTGATACACCGATCTCTGCACAAGAAAAAGGAATTGCGATTATTCATCAGGAATTTAATCTGTTTCCTGAATTATCTGTTGCAGATAATATTTTTATCGGACGTGAATTTCGAGCCGGAAATAAATGGGTTCTCGATGAACATGCTCAAGTCGAAGGTGCTAAGAAAATTCTGGATAGACTAAATCTGGACATCAATCCAAATACGCTTGTCGAAACACTCTCTGTCGCTCAACAGCAGATGGTAGAAATAGCTAAAGCGTTATCAATTAATGCCAAAGTTCTTATCATGGATGAGCCTACAGCCGCATTAACTGAAAGTGAAATTGAAAGCTTGTTTGATGTAACTAATATGCTGAAGTCTCAAGGAGTCGGTATTGTTTATATCTCTCACCGCCTTGAAGAACTAGCGAAAATAGCTGATCGCGCAACGGTGATGCGTGATGGCTGTTTTATCGGAACGGTTGATTATGCGTCGAGCAGTATTGACGAATTGATTACCATGATGGTTGGCCGTGATTTGGGGGATATTTTTCCTAAAAGAGCGAATAAGCCGAGTGATGAAATTGTTCTAGAGGTAAAAAATCTAAACCGAAAAGGTGTATTAAAGGATATTAATTTTAGTCTTCATCGTGGTGAAATTTTGGGGTTCGCGGGACTTATGGGAGCTGGACGTACAGAAGTTGCTAGAGCCATTTTTGGAGCGGATTCAATTGATAGCGGACAGGTCATTTTATTTGGTCAAGAGGTTAAAATAAAAAATGTTCATGACGCTATTAATCGAGGGATTGGCTACTTAACGGAAGATAGAAAAAAAGAAGGTTTAGCATTAGGTTTATCGGTCAATGTTAATACCATGCTCAGTAGTTATGATGAGTATTCCAATAAATTTGGTGTTATTGATGAGCAGAAGTGCATTAACATCAGCCAAGAGTTAAAGGAAAAGTTAAGAATAAAAACACCAGATTTAGATCAATTGGCAGGTAATTTAAGCGGTGGTAATCAACAAAAAATTATTATTGCAAAATGGCTTTGTAAGGATACTGAAATTCTAATATTTGATGAACCAACTCGAGGGATAGATGTAGGTGCAAAGTTGGAAATATATGAGTTAATTAATCAACTTACTGTACAAGGTAAGTCGATAATTGTTATCTCTTCTGAGCTGCCGGAAGTATTAGGCTTGTGCGATCGAATTTTAGTCATGAGAAACGGAAAAATAACCGGAGAACTAGAAGCTGAACGTGCTACTCAGGAAAACATAATGAAATACGCAACTTTAGAAGGATAAAAAAATGACAACTAATACAAAAAACATCAGTGAAGTAGAAATAAGTACATTACCAAAAGGAAAAATACTGAATAAAGAGCTATTAATGAAATTTGCACCATTAATTAGTTTGGTTTTGTTAATGATATTTTTTAGTTTCGGAACACCTTATTTTCTGAATACGTCAAATTTATTAACCGTCGCTTTACAAACATCAGTGATTGGCATAATGGCCATTGGTGTTACCTATGTGATTATAACTTCAGGTATTGATTTATCACTAGGCTCAGTAATGGCTTTCTCTGGTGTTGCCGTTGGCCTAGCGGCTTCAATCGGGCTTCCACTTTGGATGTGTGTTATTACAGGTGCGCTAGCGGGTTTACTTTGTGGTTGCTTAAGTGGGTTTCTCGTTACTCGAGGCGCTATTCCTCCTTTTATCGCTACGTTAGGGCTAATGATGTCTGTGCGTGGTATTAACCTTGTATTAACTGATGGGCGAGCATTATATTTTCAGGACTACCCCACTTTACGTTTTATTTCTCAAGGCAGTTTATTCGATTTTATACCTTATCCTGTTATCTATCTTACAGTCATTGCGCTTATCTCTGCTTACGTTTTAAAGCGGACTGTCATTGGTCGATACATTTACGCAGTAGGCAGTAGTGAAGAGGCTGCGCATTTATCAGGTATTAAAGTCGATAAGGTAAAAATGTTTGTTTACTCGTTCTGTGGTTTATTAACGGGTATTGCAGGTGTCATTCTAACGTCTCGATTAAATTCTGGACAACCAACCGTTGGTGTTGGTTATGAGTTAGAAGCGATTGCAGCGGTAATCATCGGTGGAACTAGCCTTATGGGCGGTATTGGGACTATCGGAGGAACAATTATCGGGGCATTTATAATGGGTATCCTTAAAAATGGACTTAATTTAATGGGGGTCTCTCAATTTTGGCAAATGGTCGCAATGGGGATTGTTGTTATTGCAGCTGTCTACCTAGATACACTAAGAAAGAAAATGAAATAACTTACTTAACTATTTAACCTTAAAAATGATGGAGTAATACATATGAAATTTACTAAAGCACTATTGGTTTTATCGCTTACAGCTTTTGGTTTTGGTACGGTGCAAGCAAAGGATGAACTTTATATTCCGGTAGTAAGTAAAGGCTACCAACACGAATTTTGGCAAACAGTCAAACTAGGCTCAGATACAGCAGCACAAGAGTTGGGAATTAGAACAAGTTTTGTAGGTCCTGCTGATGAAACGCAAATTAATCAACAAATTCAGTTAATGGAAGACATGATGGCGCGTCAACCTGATGCAATTTTACTGGCTGCTTTAGACTCAAATGCTCTAGTAATGCCTGTAGAAATGGCTAAGTCAAGAAACATTGAAATTGTAACATTTGATTCTGGTGTTAACTCAGATATTCCTAAAAGCTTTGTTGCCACCAACAATATTAGTGCCGGTGGTGATGCTGCAATGTCGCTCGGCAAAATGCTTGGTGGTAAAGGTAAAGTGGGTATTATTGCTCACGTAGCGGGTACACAAAGTGCTATAGAACGCTCTAAAGGTTTCACTGATAAAATGAAAGAGATGTATCCAAATATTGAAGTATTAGATATTCAATATAGTGATGGTGATCCTCAGAAAGCAATGGATAAAACGATTGATATGTACCGTGCAAATCCTGACCTAGCTGCTGTTTATGCTACAAATGAAGGCGCAACTACCGGTGTAGCAAATGCCATTAGCAGCATGAATCTTTCAGGAAAAGTTCTAGTAATGGGATTTGATAGTACAGAGGGTATTATTGAATTCCTTAGAGCAGGCACAATTCAAGGTTTCATCGTTCAAGATGCGTTCCAAATTGGCTATCAAGGTATAAAAACACTTTACGCTGTATTACAAGGTCAAGACGTTCCGGAAATTATTAATATTCCTGTGGTAATCATTACTAAAGAGAATATTGACAGCCCTGAAATGCAAGCAGTACTAAACCCATTTGGTAAATAATGAGTAATTAATTACCAAACTATTAAGAGAGATACTTATCGAGAAACATATCTCTCTATTTCATACGATTCAATTACAAGTAATTAACTCAACACGTTATAAATGAGAATCTAAATATGACAAATCTTATTAAAATTGGTATTCGTCCTACTATTGATGGCCGTCAAATGGGTGTTCGTGAGTCACTAGAAGAGCAGACCATGAATATGGCTAAATCAGCGGCTGCTTTTATTGAAGCTCATATTCGTCACACAAGTGGTGACAAAGTGGAATGTATTATTGCTGATACTTGTATCGGTGGTGTTTCAGAATCTGCTGCATGTGCTGATAAATTTAAGCGTGAAAATGTTGGTGTCGTAATGACAGTGACACCTTGTTGG
>NZ_ATUO01000152.1 GCF_000420245.1 Psychromonas hadalis ATCC BAA-638
CTAAAGAGAATATTGACAGCCCTGAAATGCAAGCAGTACTAAACCCATTTGGTAAATAATGAGTAATTAATTACCAAACTATTAAGAGAGATACTTATCGAGAAACATATCTCTCTATTTCATACGATTCAATTACAAGTAATTAACTCAACACGTTATAAATGAGAATCTAAATATGACAAATCTTATTAAAATTGGTATTCGTCCTACTATTGATGGCCGTCAAATGGGTGTTCGTGAGTCACTAGAAGAGCAGACCATGAATATGGCTAAATCAGCGGCTGCTTTTATTGAAGCTCATATTCGTCACACAAGTGGTGACAAAGTGGAATGTATTATTGCTGATACTTGTATCGGTGGTGTTTCAGAATCTGCTGCATGTGCTGATAAATTTAAGCGTGAAAATGTTGGTGTCGTAATGACAGTGACACCTTGTTGGTGTTATGGCATGGAAACGATTGATATGGACACGCAGACCCCTAAAGCTATTTGGGGATTCAACGGTACAGAGCGTCCTGGTGCTGTTTATTTAGCCGCTGCGATGGCTGCTCACTCACAAGTTGGTTTACCTGCGTTTTCTATCTACGGTGAAGAAGTGCAAGAAGCTGATGATACAAGTATCCCTTCTGACGTTCAGGCTAAAATTTTACGATTCTGTCGTGCAGGTTTAGCAGTGGCATCGATGAAAGGGAAGTCGTACCTGTCTATGGGCTCTGTATCAATGGGGATTGCAGGCTCTGTCGTCAATTCTGAATTTTTCCAAAAATATCTGGGCATGCGTAATGAATATGTCGATATGATTGAGATTAAACGTCGCTTAGACCGCGAAATTTACGATAAAGAAGAATTAGAGCTAGCAATGTCTTGGGTTAAAGAATATTGCAAAGAAGGTAAAGACTATAACGGAGTCCCATTCACTGAAGAGCGCAAAGCAGAGGATTGGAAAACGGTTGTTAAAATGACCATGATCATGCGTGATCTGATGCAAGGTAATCCACGCTTAGCAGAACTTGGCTTTAACGAAGAAGCGCAGGGGCATAATGCTATTGTTGGTGGTTTCCAAGGTCAGCGTCACTGGACTGATCATCTGCCTAATGGCGATTTCTCAGAAGCTATTCTTAACTCATCATTTGATTGGAACGGCATTCGTGAACCACTCTGTATTGCAACAGAAAATGATAGTTTAAACGGCGTTAACATGCTGTTTGGTAAGCTGTTAACTGGTGAAGCGCAAGTGTTTTGTGATGTACGTACTTATTGGTCTGAAAGTGCAGTAGAGCGTGTAACTGGCTTCAAACCTGAGTCTGGCTTGATTCACTTAGTGAACTCAGGCTCCGCTGCTTTAGATGGTTCAGGTAAAGTTAAAAATGCCGAAGGTAAGCCGGTCATTAAGCCACACTGGGACTTAACAGAGAATGACACAAAAGCATGCTTAGATGCGACTCGTTGGTGCCCTGCTATCGAAGAATACTTCCGTGGGGGTGGTTTCTCGTCACAATTCCTAACTGAAGGTGCTATGCCATTTACGATGCATCGTATTAATATTATTGCAGGTCTTGGTCCTGTTCTGCAAATCGCTGAGGGGCATTCTGTTGAGTTACCTGAAGAGGTTCATAACATATTAAATGAACGAACTAATGCCACGTGGCCTACAACTTGGTTTGTGCCTCGTTTAACGGGCAAAGGTTCATTTAAAAATGTATATGATGTGATGGCAAACTGGGGAGCAAACCATTGTGTTATTTCTCATGGTCACATCGGTGCTGATTTAATATCCCTTGCTGCAATGCTCCGTATTCCAGTCTCTATGCACAATGTTGATAGCAAAGATGTTTTCCGTCCTCATACGTGGTCTGCATTTGGTCAAGATATAGAAGGTCAAGATTTCCGTGCATGTCAAAACTTCGGGCCAATTTATAAATAAGACTGATCAATAATAAATACTTGTTTTTTTGGAGCAAGTATTTTAGAGGAAACATTATGTCTATTGTAATTATTCTTGATTGTGGTGCTACCAATGTACGAGCAATTGCTGTGAATGATGATGGTAATATTATTGCCTCTCATTATATAGCAAATGAGACTCTACAAAATGGTACAAACCATGTTTGGGATTACCAACAAATTTGGGCAAAGTTAGTTAAATGTTGTAATCAAGTAACCGCTCAAATTAATAGCCAAGATATTTGTGCGGTTTCCGTTACTACGTTTGGTGTTGATGGTGCCCCTTTCGATAAAAATGGTCAACAAATATATCCAGTGATTTCTTGGAAATGCTCACGTACTGCGTCTGTTATGTACCAAGTCGAAAAGGAACTTAATCGATCTAAGTTATATCAAGATAATGGCATTGGTGATTACAGTTTTAATACACTTTATAAACTGAAGTGGCTTAAAGAGAATGAACCCCTTATCTACAGTAATATGGACAAGTTTGTTTTCATTTCATCAATGATCACACATGATTTAACCGGTGAACTTACAACTGATAGAACGATGGCTGGTACGTCGATGTTAACCGATTTAGAGTCTGGTGAATGGCGACAAGAAACACTTGATTACTTAGCTCTTACCAAAGATAGTTTTCCGCCATTAGTTAATGCCGGTGATGTTGTTGGTAAATTAAAAGCAGATATTGCTGACTTACTTGGCTTTCCTTTGAATACTCCTGTGATTTCTTCGGGGCATGATACTCAATTTGCTCTTTTTGGTTCGGGGGCAAAAGTAAATCAACCTTTCTTAAGTTCAGGTACTTGGGAGATCTTAATGGCTCGCTCTCCGCGGCCTCAGCTTAAACCTGAATATTTGAAAAAAGGAATGACAACAGAATTAGATTCGAAAACGGGTATCTATAACCCAGCGATCCAATGGTTATCTAGTGCGGTTATGGAATGGGTTGCAAGCACTTTCTTTGGTGACGTTGTTAATCAAGAGAACAAATATGCACTCATGATTTCAGAAGGTGAATCAGCTCCTATTGGGTGTAACGGGACAACATTTAACGCTCAATTTTTACTTGATGACCAGCATCAAGGCAAAGGTTTTATTACCGGTTTATCTATGAATACTACGCGTGGTGAAATTTATCGTGCGGCTTTAGAAGGGTTAGCGATTCAGCTAAATAAAAGCTTAACGTCACTATCTGAAATTTGTGATTTTAAGGCTGATAGTTTAATCGTTGTTGGTGGGGGTTCTAGAAATAGGCTTTGGAATCAAATTCGTGCCGATGTATTAGGTATTCCAATTCTTGTTGTAGATCAAGCCGAATCTACAGTATTGGGGGCTGCAATGTATGCTTTTGCAGGTGTGAGTGTGTATGCAACACCAGATGAAGCTCAAGACAAGATGAAGCCAACGTTTACAGTGGTGAACCCAAGCGACAATACTGCATTGTATTCAAAAAAATTATTGGAGGTACAAAGTGCTTAAAGGTATTCACCCAGCCATTAGTCCAGAACTATTGGCAATATTGTGCAAAATGGGTCATGGAGATGAGATTTTGTTAGCGGATGCTCATTTTCCTGCTGAGACGTTTAATCATAACGTGATTCGAGCAGATGGAGTGCAAGTCGTCACATTGCTTGAGGGCATTATCCCATTATTTGAACTTGACCAATATTCAGCAAAACCATTAGTGATGATGGCCGCAGTTTCAGGTGATGAACTTGATGCAAATGTAGAAATGAAATATATGGCGACTATCGCAAAATCATTAACAGAACAACCACAACTTGAACGTATGGAGCGCTTTGACTTTTATGACCGAGTCAAAAATTGTTATGCCGTAGTGTTAACTGGTGAAACCGCAAAATATGGGAATATTATTTTAAAGAAAGGCGTGACTACGCTATAAGGAATGATTATGGATTTATTACGTAAAGAATTATCACAAAAAATTATTGAAACTTGTCTTGAAATGACAAGGCTGGGTCTTAATCAAGGAACCGCAGGAAATGTTAGTGTGCGTTATAACGATGGTATGTTGATTACACCAACAGGTATTCAATATGAAAAACTAACACCTGAACATATTGTCTATGTCTCAAATGAGCATGAATTTGAAGAAGGTAAAATCCCATCGAGTGAATGGTTATTTCACCTTACTTGTTATGAAACTCGTACAGATTGTGACGCTGTTGTGCATAATCATGCTATCAATAGCGCCGCAGTTTCTATATTGAATAAACCTATTCCTGCGATTCATTATATGGTTGCCGCATCAGGGGCTAATGAGATTCCTTGTGTACCGTATGCGACATTTGGCGGTGCTAAATTAGCTGATTATGTAAAAGAAGGTATTGCAAAAAGTAAGTCTATTCTTCTTCAACATCACGGTATGATTACTTGTGGAGAAAATTTAGATAAGGCACTTTGGTTAGCACATGAGACAGAAGTACTTGCCGAATTGTATTTAAAAACACTTGCAATACAAACGGACATTCCCACTCTTAGTAATGAAGAGATGGATGTTGTGCTAGGAAAATTTTCTACTTATGGTTTACGTGTAGAGCATTAAATTCACAATTTATCTGGCCTGTACTTACAGGCTTTCATTTTTATAATCAAAGGAAAATATTATGGTCTTTTCTTTAAATCTCCCAAAATTAACACTTAGTGGTGAAGGTGCAGTTACTGAGTCTGTTGAAGTATTAAATAATCGTTTAGTAAAAAAAATTATGATAGTAACCGACAAGAATCTTATTGATTTAGGTGTATTAGATTCTCTTTATGCCGCGTTAGATAAAAATGGCTTTGTCTATGTTACTTTTGATAAGGTGACACCAAATCCAACAGCTACGCTTGTACGTCAAGGTGTTGATGTTTACGTGAAAAACAAGTGTGATTGCTTTATTGCAGTGGGTGGCGGTAGCCCAATCGATTGTGCAAAAGCTATCCGTATTGTGACCACAAATGGCGGTGATATTTGTGATTATGATGGTATCGGCTTAGTAAAAAATGAAGGTGACTTTTTCATTGCCATTAATACAACAGCAGGCACAGCTGCAGAAATGACGTCTAATTCGGTGATCACAGATGAAATTCGTAAAGTAAAAATGGTTATTATTGATCCAAAACAGATCCCTGATGTGTCAGTTAATGACCCACTGTTAATGCTTGGATTGCCAGCTCATGTGACAGCTGCAACTGGCATGGATGCATTAACACATGCAATTGAATCTATTGTGACACCTGGTGCACATACACTCACCAAGCCGATGGCATTAGAGGCTGTTAAGTTAATTACTAAATGGCTACCTGTCGTAGTGAAAGATGGTCAGAATGTTAAAGCAAGAGCAATGCTAGCAGATGCTCAATTCTTGGCTGGCCTCTCATTTAATTCAGCAGGTCTTGGTGCCGTGCATGCTTTGGCTCATCAGCCAGGTGCAACGCATGACTTACCTCATGGTGTATGTAACGCAATTTTACTTCCAATTGTTAGCGCATTTAACGCTGAAACAGCCCCTAATGCTTATAGAGCAATTGCTGAAGCTATGGGGGGTAATACCTCTCAGCTTAATGATTGTGATGCGGCAAATTTAGCGGTGGCTCTTATTGAAAAGCTTTCTGTTGAGGTAGGTATTCCTTCAGGACTGAAGCAGTTAAACATTAAGCACAGTGATATCGACTTATGGATTGATAAAGCGATGAATGATGTATGCATGGGAGGGAACCCTCGCCAACCAACAGCGGATGAAGTTAAATCGTTATACACTCAAGCCCTGTAATGTTCATCTTCACTGAAAGATCCAGCTGTTAAGTTGTGAACTTAACAGCACCTCTACCAATTACGCGATAATTTGCAGATGAAAAATTCAAATATCTCTGCAGGTTATTAGTTAGTAATGCTAAAAATAACACGTAAGGTGAGCCTAATTAAACATAAAGTTTATCAATTTATCGATATTTGTTGTCTTTTAATGTTCGCTCAATAAAAACCGAAGGAAGAAAGTATGTCATTTAAAGGAAAGGTATATTCATTATTTGGTTTCATTGTTGCCTTAGCCGTATTAACCTCATATTTAAGCGTAAATTACTACGTCAGCAACTATATATATGAACAGAGCGTCAATAATACCGCAAGCCAACTCAATCTAGTCAAAGATAAGCTAAGTAAAGATATTGATAATAAAATATTACTGGCAAAAAATATTAACACTAGTTTTACTCGCCTTGATGTATTGCAAAAAGAATCTGGTTTTTTTCGCATTAATAGAGTTCATCGCGGCATGGTGTTTAGTGAAAATGGAGTTGAAGATGATCCAAGTAAAAAAGACTTCGTATTAAAGTTACTTGCAGATGCAAATGGTCAAATAGCGATTAGCAATATTTTTATAATGCAAGAGAAACCTGTATTAACAGTGACCATTTCTGCAAGTGGTGAACGTGGTAATATTTTCTTTCTAGATCTTACTGATATTCAAAATCTATTGAAAACCTCTGCTTCTCCTGGAATCTATTATGAGTTAATTGATGCAGCGGACAACCTTTTATTTACCAATAAAATAGAAGGTGATTTAATCAAGAAACAATATAAAGTCTTATTTGGTAAAAATAAATGGACACTCTCTAGTTACATCGATAAAGCATTCATTGCACAAAAAACTAACTCCCTTAATAGATCAATAACTTTTGGGTTACTCATCGCAGGTCTCGTTTTATTTGCTTTAAGTATTATTTTAGTTCGTATAGCTTACCGCCCGATTCAAACTTTACGCATAGTGGTGACAAATCTAGCTAGTGGAGAGGGTGACTTAACCCGCCGTTTAGAAGTTAACAGTAAAGATGACCTTGGTTTAATAGCCTCAGCAGTCAATCTATTTACAGAAAACCTGCAAGGCTTAATGCTGGAAATTTCGAGTTCCGCCAACAATCTCAGTGAGGGAATTCATCAGATCTCTGAGAAAACAGGGCGTAATCAGAAACTTATGCAGTCTCATGCTCAAGAAACAGAACAAGCTGTCACTGCGATTGCAGAAATGAATTCAACTGCAGAGTCTGTCGCAGAAAGTGCGTTAACTGCATCGCAGTTAACTGATGATACTTCTCAGCAGGCAGCAATATGCAAAGAACAAGTAAATAGCTCAGTATCAAGCATCAGCGCTTTAATTCATGATGTTGAGAATATGTCTGAGTCAATTTTCACGTTAAATAGTGATATTGACAAAATTGGTAGCATACTTGGTGTGATCGGAGGTATTGCAGAACAAACAAATCTGCTTGCATTAAATGCTGCAATTGAGGCTGCACGGGCAGGTGAACAAGGGCGAGGTTTTGCTGTCGTTGCTGACGAAGTTCGCACTCTTGCCAGCCGCACACAAGATTCAACTAAAGAAATCAATGACACGTTGAAAAAATTACAAGCAGGTACCTCATCAGTTGTTAGTGCCATGGAAAATACTAAGCAAGCATGCCAAAGATCTGCAGAGGTTATAAATAAAAGCACTATTTCACTTAACACTATGACAGATTCAATTAGTAATATTCACATACTCAATGTACAAATAGCCACAGCTGCAGAACAACAGAGTGTTACCACCAATGAAATATCTCGCAATATGCATATGATGCAAAACATGATTATTGAGTTAGAGAAAAATGGTGTAGAGACAACAGCGAATGTAATTGATATTGAAAAAAGTAAAAGTAAGTTAGATGATGTGGTCAGTTACTTTAAGTTGAAATAATTAAACATTGATAACCCCCCTGTTAAACTGGGGTGACTCGCATCGGTTTTACCGTGACAACGGTAGATATATCTTCTTTGCTCGACTAAAAGTAAAGAGGAAAAGCCTATGCGAGACTATAAGAGTTCCACGACTAATCTGGTTATATTATATTGCTGTGCTCACTTATAACATGACTAAGTTAACGCAATAAGTTACCTAAAAACATGCCATGAAATACTTTTTAGGAATGTTAGAACAGCTTAAAAGTTGAGGGATCCCCACGAAATATCATAAATTACCTAGCCGTATAACAAGGTGGGGTAATTCATGTAAAAACCCAAATAATAACTTTATCATCTATCTTGTATCTATCATCATCAACAACCTCTCTACCAAGGTAAATATGCGACAAAACCCGTTTATTTTTTACAGTATTTTCCTGTAATAGATGGTGATAATTTAATTGCTCTGCTGCAAATCCTATGCATCATAGAATATAAAGAATAAGGGCGCCAATAAGGAGAAGTATATCAAAACGTTCGTAAGCGTCAGGGCAACCACACCTTCATCTAATTTCTGATCTCAGTTATGTTATTTTCAAGTCAAATAAAAGGAAATAACAATGAAAATAACGCGCAACGAAACACAATGGCAGACCCTAGTAAAAAATCAACAAACCAGTGGGTTAACTATTTCAGATTACTGTCAACAACATCACTTATCAACGTCTAGCTTCTACACTTTCAAGAAAAAACTAGGCCTAACATCCAACAGCTTTGTTCGCGCTAAAGTGATACAACAAATTGAATTTATGGAAGAACAACCATCAATCACACTCTCTG
>NZ_ATUO01000153.1 GCF_000420245.1 Psychromonas hadalis ATCC BAA-638
TCCTGCCTTTTGATGCTTGAATTAACAACTGACCAGAAAGCAAACTCATTCTGTTTGTTTTAAACCCGTTTGCCTGTGTTTTTGCAAGTTTTGCTTTGGATTTTGTATCCAGTTGCAATAAGGCTTAATTTTGCTGATCATCCTTCTGGGCGTAAGTTGCATCAAGGTAATATTCCCCTGGGATATCAAGGTATTTTCCTGTGATTGTTATATTGCTTCTGTTTCCTGATTTAATCTCAAGTAGTCAAGCTTTTATGTTTTTCTCACCTCTGGAAAATAACAGTATTCTTGCGCAACTTATCTCTCTTTGCTAAGTGATTTAACTCTTTCACTGTTCCCAAATTAATCGTTGAGCTTGTGGAGTAAACTCAGAGAGAAGCCTCTTTGTTGCCTTAGCCATTGCTCTTTAAGAATCCATTGTCTCTTTATAAGGAATCGCCATTTTAAAGTGTGCACCGCCTTGTTCTGCAATGTATTGAATATCACCTTTAAATAACTGACTGACGATGTTGTACACAATATGCGTGCCTAAGCCACTGCCACCTGAGCCTCTTTTTGACGTGACAAAGGGGTCGAAAATACGATCTGCAATATCATCAGGAATACCCTTACCGGTATCGCGATAATCGATATATAAGGTGCTCTCTTCTAGCTGAATATTGATGTAAATTTCGCGTTTACCTTCCCAATCTTCAAAGCCGTGAATCAGTGAATTAAGAATAAGGTTTGAGTATATCTGTACAAAACTGCCTGGAAAGCTATAGATAGAGAGCGTTTCTGAGCAATCAATAAAAACGTTACAACGTGATTGTTTCAATTTATGTTTCAGTGAAGTCACTACTTGATTAATATTCTCTTCTAACTTGAAGGAATAACAAGCTTCACTCGACTGATCAACTGCGACTTGTTTGAAGCTACTGATTAAATCTGCTGCTCGTTTTAAATTACTATTTAATAAACGACCCGATTCCCCTAATCGCTCAATGAGTTCGACCACATAACTTCGAGAAAGAGTGTTGCTGGATAATTTTTCACTCAGATGGTTGATCTCCTCTTGTAAAAAAGAGGCTGCGGTAACACTGATGCCGATAGGGGTATTTATTTCATGGGCCACACCTGCAACAAGCCCACCCAGTGACGCCATTTTTTCTGATTCAACTAACGTTTGCTGAGTGCGTTTTAGTTGCTCAAGCGTTTGTGTTATCTGCTGATTACTTTCGGTGAGTGCTGCCGTACGTGTATTTACCTTTTCTTCAAGTTGGTCATTAAGTTGTGTTATTTCTAGTTCAACCTGTTTCTGTGGAGTAATGTCATGGCCAAAGCCAATTAAATATTTAATTTTCATGCCGTCGTAAAAAGCGGAAAAAGTCCATAACAGGGTATTAACTTCTCCCATCTGATCATGCATCTCAATTTCAATACTATAAATGGCTTCATTTTTTGCAAGCTTTCCAAGTAGTTCTTCTCGGCGATCTGCTAGTACAAAAATATCTAACCAATTTTTCTTATTGAGCTCTTCTTGGCTATATCCCGTTAAGATAACGGCAGCAGGATTGATGGTGGCAATTTTAAAGTCTCTGTCTAAGCAACAGATAACGGTACTTGAAGAGTTGATTATAGTGGCTGAGAAGTCTCGCTCTTGTTGTAACTCTTCGATTGCGATCTCTTTATCGGTGAGCTCGGCAACAATGCGTTTTTGCATCTTATTAAGCAGATAAACCAGTTCATCGAGTTCATCACTTGTACTAGATATATGATGGCTACGGCCATCTAAAATAAGATCTTTATTGTGGCTACTGAGTTTGATATTACGGGTATAAAGTGCAATTTTATTGACATGGCGAATCACCATATAATAGATAATAAAGAGAATACAAATCGAAACCACCATGGTTTTGATGGTTTGACTAACGAGGATAAGCAGTGATTTTTCAATCAAACGATTATAAACCTGATCTAAAGAGGCTGCGACAAAAAGTGTACCTACAATTTCACCTTGGTAGGTGAGATCAAATTTTTTGCTGATATCAAATTTCTCTTTGAGCGTGCCCTGCTCAATTAAAGGAACTTCGGAATTGCCCAGCACCTCATGAATTAAAACATACTGCATGTCAGCAAGGTTCATGATCCCCTCTATCTGAATTTGGATCTGCTCTTCATCAAGGTTCCATAAGCTAGCTGCCATTGGTTGTAAAAAACTAGACTCTATTTGATCAATACTGGCTTCTATTTTTCCCACATCTTGCTGAAAATCCCACATCAGTTGGATAAGCGTGATCACAATTGCGAGTGCAGTACTACATAATAAAATATAGGAGAGCAGACGTGTAGATAAACTATTCTTTATTGTTAAAGGCTTAAAAAGTGCGAATATATTTTTTACTTTCATTATAAGAAACCTGAGAGAACGAAATTGGTAATAAGAAAGTTAAGTTTAGTCTAACTCTGTTGTTGTCCCTACTTTATAGACTGAAAAATGCTAGCGAAAGCTACTTATTGGGTGAGAAATTTACACACTTCATTAAATGATAGCGTAAGCTATCTTTTTTATTCTTATCTTCTCATTTAAGGAGAGCGCTATTATGACCGAAATTAAAAATTGTGCACTTAACAAAACGGCTGGATTACCCCTTTTTAGTGATATCAATGTTGCAGATATTATTCCATTAGTAACTGAAACTATTAATAAAAACAAATTATTGATCGATAAATTATTAGCAGAAACAGCCACGTTTAGCTGGCATAATTTTGTTAATATTTTAGATGAAGCGGAAGATCATTTAGGAAAATTATGGTCGCCTATTTCACATATGAATGCTGTTGTAAGTAATGATGAATTACGCGAAGCACACGATAGTTGCTTACCCCTTTTTGCTGAATATGCTACTTATGTGGGACAGCATGAAGGGTTATACCAAGCTTATTTAACGATGAAAGAAAGTGCTGAGTTTAAGGATTTAAAAGCAGAGCAGCAAAAAGTTATTGCTGATACGTTACGTGATTTTCAGCTTGCAGGTATCGCTTTGAGTGACGATAAAAAAAGTCGTTATGGTGAAATAAAACAGCAAATTGCGACTCTACAATCTCGATTTAGTAATAATGTGATGGATGCAACGCAGGCATGGAGTAAGTTAATTACTGATGAGGATGAACTTGCGGGGTTACCTAAAAGTGCGATTGCGGCTGCCAAACAAGCCGCCAGTGAAAAAGACAAACTGGGTTATTTACTCACGTTAGAGGTACCGAGTTATCTGCCGGTAATGACTTACGCAAACAATCGTCAGTTACGTGAAGAGGTATATAGAGCATTCTCAACACGTGCATCAGACCAAGGGCCTAATGCGGGCGAGTTTGATAACTCTGATATCATCGAACAATTGTTAGCCTTGCGCCATGAGTTAGCGCAATTACTCGACTTTAGCAGTTATGGTGAATATAGCTTAGCCACTAAAATGGCGGAAACGCCAGATCAAGTGATTGGATTCTTAACTGATTTAGCAAATAAATCACATGCACAAGCGCTAGATGAACGAGATCAAGTGTTCGCTTTTGCAAAAGAGATGGATGATTTAAATGAGTTACAAGCGTGGGACCTCAGTTATTATGCTGAGCAATTAAAACAGCAACGTTATACTATTTCTGATGAAACGCTACGCCCTTATTTTCCTGAAAATAGAGTGGTTGATGGGCTGTTTTCTGTTGTTCATCGGCTGTTTGGTTTGGAGATTAAAGAGCAGTTCGATTTTAATCGTTGGCATAAAGATGTGCGTTTTTTCCGTATCTACGATAAAAATGAGACACACCTAGGCAGTTTTTATTTAGACCTTTATGCGCGTGAATTTAAACGTGGTGGAGCATGGATGGCGGATTGTCGCGTTCGTCGTCGTCAAGTTGATGAGAAATTACAGCTACCTGTTGCATATTTAACCTGTAATTTCACTAAACCGGTTGGTGATAATCCTGCGCTATTTACCCATAATGAAGTGGTAACCTTGTTTCATGAATTTGGTCATGGGTTACATCATATGCTCACTAAAATTGAGTCTGCCGCTGTTTCAGGAATTAACGGTGTTCCGTGGGATGCGGTTGAGTTACCAAGTCAGTTCTTAGAAAACTGGTGTTGGGAGCCTGAAGCGTTAGCGCTTATTTCAGGTCATGTGGAAACAGGTGAAACATTGCCTGCTCGGCTGCTTGACAAGATGTTAGCCGCAAAAAATTATAACAGTGCGTTAGCAATGGCGCGTCAATTAGAGTTTTCACTGTTTGATTTTGTTTTACATCATCAATATAAAGCAGGCGTTAAAGGACAGCTTGAAACGGTGTTAACAGAAATACGCGATAAAGTGGCGGTGATTAAAGCACCTTGTTTTAATCGCTTTCAACATAGCTTTAGCCATATTTTTGCTGGTGGTTATGCTGCCGGTTATTATAGCTATAAATGGGCAGAAGTATTATCGGCAGATGCTTTCTCTCGCTTTGAAGAGCAGGGGATATTTAATGCTGAAACAGGTCAGGCGTTTTTACACGCTATTTTAGAGAAAGGTGGTAGTGATACACCAATGGTTTTGTTTAAAAGCTTTATGGGGCGTGAGCCTAATACAGAGGCGTTATTACGTCATTGTGGAATTCAATAATAGTGAGTTACGGCTATCAGCAGATAGCCGTTATTTTTTCTACCATTCAATACCCGCTTGCGCTTTTACGCCTGCTTTGAAAGCGTGTTTTTCATTTAAAATCATGCTGTAAGTATCTACTGCATCAATCAGTTCCTGTTTTGGGCCTCTGCCTGTTAACACCACATTCATTTTCTCGGGGCGATTTTTAAGGGCATCTAACGTCGGTTGAATGTCTAAATACTGATATTTAAACATGTAGGTTATTTCATCTAAAATCACTAAGTTATAAGACTCATCAGCCAACAGCTCCGCCGCTTTTTGCCACGCTTTTTCCGCGCTACGAATATCCTGATCTTTATTTTGTGTTTCCCAAGTAAAACCATCTCCCATGGCAAACCAATCTACATTTTCTTGACGGGCAAAAAATCGTTCTTCACCGGTGCTCATTGCGCCTTTTAAAAACTGTACCACGGCAACTTTATGACCGTGGCCTAAAGATCGCGCTAACATGCCAAATGCAGAGCTACTTTTACCTTTACCCGGTCCTGCTAAGAGAATAGAAACACCACGCTCAATATCTGCGGCTGCTATTTTCTGATCTTGCTTCTCTTTGATCGCTTTCATTTTTTTTAAGTGTTTTTCATCTGTTGTGTTGGTCATCTTTTCTTCCTTGTCTGGTAAAGAAAAAGCCTGCATGAAGCAGGCTTTGAAATAATGAGAGGAAATTTATTCCTCTTTGGGTTTTGCGCGTACCAAAATAATGTAACCGATGATACCAGAAACAATGGAAGCTATCAGTACAGCAACTTTAGCGATGATCTGGTGTTCAGGATCTTTAAAGGCTAAATCAGTAATGAAGAGTGACATGGTGAAACCCATACCTGCTAAGAAACCTACGCCAATAACATGCGTCCAAGTAACCCCTTTTGGCAATTCACCCCATTTTAAAATGGTTAATAGCTTAGTAAATAGACAAATACCTAAAGGTTTACCTATAATTAGACCGGCTGCAATCCCTAATACAACGGGGTTAGTCAGCTCTGCTAGCATGCTGGAATCGATAATGACCCCTGCGTTACCCAGTGCAAAGAAGGGCACAATAATTAAAGTAGCAAGTGGATGTAAAGCATCCTCTTTAAGCTGTAGTGGATTGGCTGCCTGATAGCTTAACGATTTTATTTTTTTTAATGATGTGATTGCATGGCGACTTAGTACATCTTCTTCGCAGTGGCGATCACTTTCTAAGCCTTTTAACAGCGTTTTTGCTTGGTTCAGGTAACTATCCATCGATATTTCACGACGCGATGGAATGGTAAAGGCAACCGCAACCCCTGCAACCGTTGCATGAACACCTGATGCTAAGAAACTAATCCAAACAATCGTTAAGCCGATGCTGTAATAGAAAATATTGTTACGTACCCCTAAGCGATTGGCAATACCAAGAATGGCTAAACCGACTAAACCAACGACTAGCTCGTTCATAAATATCTGTTCGGTATAGAAAATAGCGATCACAATCACCGCCATTAAATCATCACCAATGGCGAGTGCAGAAAGAAATACTTTAAGGGCGATAGGTACACGGCTACCGACCAGTGCAAGTACACCTAATGCAAAAGCGATATCGGTGGCCATGGGAATGCCCCAACCATTTGCGGTGGGCTCACCAGCATTAATAAAGTAATAGATACCTGCTGGGAAGATAACACCACCGAGCGCAGCAAAGAGCGGTAACGCCGCTTTTTGCATACTTGAAAGCTCGCCATCGAGTAGTTCACGTTTTATTTCTAAACCGATAAAGAAGAAAAATATTGCCATTAAAAATTCATTAGCAATTTTGTGTAGATTGATTTGATGTACTTTATCACTGAAACCTGTAGACACTTCCCAAAGGGTGTTATGCCAAACATGATGATAGTGATCGGGCGCGATATTAGCCCAAAGTAGTGCAACGGATGCGGCGATAACTAACAAAACCCCACCAGTAATAGGGCTATGTAACCAATGCCATTTATGTGAACTCATTAATGCTCCTGAAAAAAAATAACAGATAGTCTCAATAATAGACAAAACTAACTGTTTGTGTGATGTAGCTAATATAATCTACAATGTTTTTATGAAAATAAGAAGTAATACCGTGACATTTTAAGTCTAATGATAGAGAAATGAATGAGAAAATTATCAATTACTTTGGTTCTGATGGTGACTGCTTGGTTATCAATGACCTATTTTGTAGCAAATATGGCTGAAAAAGAGATTAAAGCGCTGTTATTAGAAAATGCTCAAGCAGAGTTATCTATTGAACTGCTCAGTTATCAACGTTATTTTTTTTCTGCAATTGCAATCACTAAGGTTACCTTTAAAGATGATAATGACAGTGATTTTTCGTTACAAATAACCTCAGTGATTCACCATTACCCTTATCAAGTGAGCATCAAAAATAGCATTGAATTAGAAAATGAACGATTAAAAGAAACCGCACAAGGTTATTTTTCTACTTCACAGTGGATAACCTCAGAAGATAAAATTAATCTTTTTGCACAGCTAACAGGGCGGTTAACTGTCGTGGCGGGTTTTTATGAAAGTGAAACAGAATCGTTATCAACAGCGCCTCTGTTACTTGATTACCACATTGATCTGAAAAACAGAAAAGGTGAACTTACGTTGAATTGGGCGGGCTTGTTAGCAAACACATTGACAAACGGTGTTGATCTACAATCGTTACAGCTTATCTCTCATTTTGGACAATTAGCCAAGCAAGACGATTATGACTACCAGTTAAAGATAGAAAAAATCGTCTATCAACAGGATCAACAACGCTCATTATTAGAGGGATTTTATCTCAAAGGAAACCGTCAGCAAGGTGAGAAAAACAGTACAATTGATACCAGTAATGAATTACGGATAAAGCATTATCAATTTAATACCGATAATAAACAAATATTCACCCAAAGCCATATTAAATTAGATATCACAGGATTATATCAACCTGCCTTTGAGTTATTAAATAGTGGCGCGGGTAATACACAGGAGATTGAAGAGGCACTTATTGCACTTGTTAATCATGGTGCGCAATTAAAGCTTGCACAATTAAGCTCACAAACGCCTTGGGGAGAGGTAAATGGAAAGCTAGATCTGGTCTTAGATAAAGGCACACCGTTGACAGATATTATTATCAACCCTTATCTGCTGTTTGATTACATGAGTGGTGATGCGAGTTTGCTCTTACCGGTGAGTTTATTGGGTGAGCCCCTATTATCTGAACCTTTACAGATGGGGCTGAGGAGTGGTTTTTTACAGAAAAATGTGCAGACGCTAAATTTACAAGCAAGTTTTCAGCAAGGGGAATTGATCGTGAACGGAAGAGTGATCCCGTTGTAATACCAATGGAATTAATGAAGCGATCAAATATTGCGAAGGAAAAATTAGTACTAACAAGGCGTGAATTGCCCCTTTCGAGAGATTAACTGCGTTAATCCTCTCGCGGTAGAATTAAATAAAAACCTTTAATTCTTTGATCGTTGTTCTCACTTCACAACATAGTCTGGAACTATTTTGAACGGCTTTAGCAGGCCACATAGTGGTGAAGAACAGGACGTTCGTAATCAAATTTACAACGCAGTTAGGGGTGATTTTAACAAGTAAGACGGATCACCTTTTTAGTCAGGGCAAACGGGTTTAAATGATACAAGTTAAGTACAGTTAACCACCAATCCAGTGATTTTTCTTGATTGAAGGAATTAGTCTCTATTTATATAAATGAAAACATGCAGGACTAAAGTCCCACTTCCCAAAAGTAAGC
>NZ_ATUO01000154.1 GCF_000420245.1 Psychromonas hadalis ATCC BAA-638
GATTGCACTTAAAAAGAGGATCGGTATGATCTTACTGAATAGCCCCATTGTCTTAAAACAGCGCGCTACATTGGTGTTTAGATTGCACTTAAAAAGATGGTCGGTATGATAGGATTTGAACCTATGACCCCCGCTCCCCCAGAGCGGTGCGCTACCAAGCTGCGCTACATACCGATTTGATTTTCTATTTTAATAACTTAGAGAAAAGATGCAACAAAAACAACTGACTTTATTGCATTTAATCCCGTTATTTTTCAAGTAATTGCAAACGATACTTTTTAAGCTCGCTATTTAACCAATCTACGCTAAATTGTACTTTTTGATCGACACATATAATGGTGTATTTTTTACCGCTAATTAAACTTTTAGTGGCCGAATAAGCAATAAAATCTTGTGCACTGTTTATATCATCACGATAATAATCATATTTTTTCTGGATATGTTGACGTGCCTCAACACCGTTATGCTCCGTCCCATTGCGATTATAGATACATTCGGTTTTTTCTACAAAATCAAGTAAGTGCATGATCTCTTTATTGGTATGACTATCAGCAGCAGAAAAGGTGCTGGTTAATAGCAACAGAGTAGAAAAAAGTATCTTTATCATTATTGACACTCGCTTGCTTCATACCCTAAATTATCTAATTGTTTTAAAGTGATCACATCTTGGAAACCCAATGCTTGGGATTTTTCTAAATCTGTATGTTTGATTTGGTGTACATTAATATTCGTCGCAGGTCCGCCACACATTAAAATAACAGCAACATTAGAGAGATGACCACACTCTGTTTTACTCACTACGATATTTTTCTCGGTCAGTAATCGCTCTGTTTCAGCCCCCGTTTTTCCATCGGACTCACACTGAATAGCACCATTACTGATATATACCCATGCATTTTCTGGGGCGGGTGTATTCGCACATGCAGTTAACAAAAAGATGCTTGATACCGTTAATAATAATTTTTTCATCTGATATTTCCCTTAAAAGCTTGAATTAGGTAACGTTAAAAATTCAATTTCATGTTGTGTAGAATGACGATTTAATAGTTGATTACGGTGTGGATAACGACCAAATTGTTCGATAATCTGCTTATGTTTTAATTCAAATTCAACACTCGCCTGTAACCCATTGTCAGCATATAACATTTCTGCTTGTTGATGAATAAGCATTGATTCACTGTGCATAAAAGGTAAATAGAGAACAGAACGTTGTACTTGGGTTAACTGTTTAGCAGCGCCAATATTAATCGCTTCCTGCGCCAAGACTAAAGCCAAACTGTCCTGTGCAAACGCCTCTTTTTTATCACGAAAAATATTACGAGAAAATTGATCTAATATGATAATTTCAGCAAGTCGCCCTTCAGCCGTTATTCGCCATGAAAATAGCTCACCCACACACGCTTGTTGGTAAACATCACTGAAACGGATTGCGATCAGCGCATCAAAATCGAGATCTTTTTTCCACCAAAGTGCACTATCAATTTCTTCAAACCAAAATTTAATGATGCCACTAGGATCTGTTTTTTTTGACATATTTACTCCCATATCATTCCATCCAATTTGTTATCACGCGATGAAAGTGAAACTTTAGTTTCGCCTTTGCTATTAGTACAGCTAAAGTAATACTTGCTAATTATTTTTCAGTTTAATGAGGTTAAAACAAAAACACCCACAAAAGTGGGTGTTTTATTGTTTATGTAATGAACGAGTTAAACCGTTAGGCAATCAAAATCAACTAATGTGTCCACATCAACGTCATAATCAATGCCGTCGATACCAAAACCAAACAGTTGTAAAAACTCTTCTTTGTACTCTTTGTAATCGGTTAATTCAAAAAGATTTTCAGTGGTGATTGATGGCCATAATTCTGTACAGGCTTGCTGAACATCATCACGAAGTTCCCAATCATCAAGGCGTAAGCGACGCGCTTCATCGGTTGTCGCTGCGCTACCATCTTCTTTATAAAGTTGCGTAATGAATAGACGATGAATCTGCTCCATACACCCTTCATGTAAGCCTTTCTCTTTCATGATTCTAAAGACCATTGAAAGATATAAAGGCATGACAGGAATTGCAGAGCTTGCCTGTGTTACCACACTTTTTTGTACTGAAACGTAAGCTTCACCATTGAGCGGTGCAAGCTGTGCTTGAATCGCTGTAGAAGCACGGTCTAAATCTAATTTAGCTTTACCTAACGCGCCATTCCAGTAGATAGGCCATGTGAGTTCTGTACCGATGTATGAGTAAGCAATGGTTTTAACACCTGTCGCGAGTACGCCAGCGTCACTAAGCGCGCTTAACCAAAGTTCCCAATCTTGCCCGCCCATTACCGTGACCGTATTAGCAACTTCTTCATCTGTCGCAGGCTCAACTCTTGCTTCTATGATGATATTTTTATTGGTATCAATCGCCGTTGAAACATAGGTTTCATCGATTGGTTTTAGTGCTGAGCGAATCACTTCACCCGTGTCTGGCATTTTACGTACTGGCGCCGCAACTGAATAGATAATCGCATCAATTTGACCTAAGTCTTCTTTGATTAGCGCGATCACTTTTGCTTTTATCTCATGTGAGAATGCATCACCATTAATGCTTTTTGCATATAGACCATCAGCATGTGCTTGTTTTTCAAAAGCGGCACTGTTATACCAACCCGCAGATCCCGTTTTACGCTCTGTTGCTGGTTTTTCAAAGAAGACACCAATCGTTGAAGCGTCAGAGCCGTATGCAGCTGCAATACGAGATGACATACCATAACCCGCTGAAGAGCCGATCACTAATACACGTTTTGGGCCATTTTTAATTTTGCCTTGATCTTTTGTGTATTTAATTTGTGCTTGTATGTTTTTCCCACAGCCTACAGGGTGTGATGTTGTACAGATAAAGCCACGAATTTTTGCTTTGATGATCATAATTTAATCTCTTCTTTTTAAATAATTTGTCTAAGTGCACATGTAATAAGTAGGCAATATACACTGTTTTATTAATGGGTCAAAATAGTAGGGAGCTCTCCACTTAATCCCATCGCCTGTTTGATAAACTGTTTTTTAAGTGGCGCAACATTATCAGCAAACAGCAGTGCTAAATCTCGCACGGTTTTTTGCACAGGGTTATCACCATGAAAGAGTTGTTTTAATAACTCCATTGACGCAATCATCTGTGCAGCCTCTGTTTTACGCCAACGTTCAAATTGACGTAAGTTTTCATATAAGCCGATATCTTTTTCTGACTCACTACTTTTCAATAAACATTGCGCCAAACTAACTGCATCTAACAAACCCAAGTTTACCCCTTGTCCAGCAAGAGGATGAATAGTATGAGCTGCATCACCAATTAAGGCGATACGATGTTTAGCAAAATCGCGCGCATAGCGCATGGTCAGCGGAAAGCTCACACGTTCGCTTTGCAATTCACAAAAACCTAAACGGTTATCAAAGGTGCGGGTCAATTGCTTATTAAACTCAATCGCCGACAGTGCTTGTAACTGTTTTGCTTTTTCGGGTGGTACAGACCAAACAATCGAGCAGAGATCTTTTTCAAACAAAGGTAAAAATGCAAGTGGACCTTCAGGGGTAAATACTTGTCTGGCACAGTGTTGATGTGGTAAATCAGTCTTAATCGTTGCCACAATAGCATGATGATTATAATCCCAATGGGTCAGTGGAATATTCACCTGTTTGCGCACCCATGAGTTTGCTCCATCTGCCCCCACCACCAGCTTAGTGGTGATATTTTTACCACTATCAAGAGTTAACCAAGCCTCACCATCACCGAGTGCAATATTGCTGAGTTTATCAGGGCAATAAAAAGTGACGTTGTGCTGTTGTTGCACAACCGTTAACAAAGCATGCTGAATCTGCTCATTCTCGATAATATAACCTAACTGCTCTGCTTCTACCTGCTGAGCATCAAATTCGATTTTACCAAAGCTATCTTTTTCCCAAACACACATAGTGTCATAAGGGGTGATACGTTTAGGGTTAATATATTGCCAGACACCTATTTTTTCAAAAATAGTGCGACTTGTTGCACTAATGGCGCTCACACGTGAGGCAGGAGCATCACTCAGTGGTGTGGCTTCTCTGTTTTCAATAATAGCAATTTTCAGGTTACTTTTAGCCAATGAAGCAGCTAAGGTCAACCCGACCATACCACCACCAACAATGGTTAAGTCATAAGATAGCATCATGATTTTTCTTCTTTTATAAATAGAGTAAACTGCCCTTTTGCTTGTTTAACAATTGGCGCACCAAGAGAAGGAAGAATAGCAATAGCTTGTAATGCAATATTGCGCCCGATAACCAAAGGAAGGTAATTGTTGCTAAATAGACGCACCATCGCGTCGGTTAATTTAATGGTGTTATGGTGATCATTTTTACGTGCCTGCCAATAATCGTTTAACATATTAAAACTACCTAGCTCATCAGCCTGTGCAATAACTGTTGCAAGTACACTTAAATCACGCATTCCAAGGTTAAAACCCTGCCCCATAACAGGATGCAAACAGTGCGCAGCATTACCAATCGCAACCCCTCGGTGAGTAATGGGTTTATCAGTGGTATTCAGTTTTAATGGGTAACTATCACGCCTGCCTGCTTTTCTAAAAATACCCGCACGATAACCAAAGGCTATTTGTAACCGGTCTAAAAACGATTGTTCATTAAGTGCTAAAATGGTTTCTAATTCACTATTTTTAACCGACCAAACCAGAGAATAACGGTTATCTGAAAGTGGTAATAGTGCCAGAGGTCCCGCGTCGGTAAAACGTTCAAAGGCACGATTTTGATGGGGTTTATCACAACAGATATTAGCAATAATAGCGGAGCAAGCATAATCATTTTGTGTTGTTTCAATGGATAATAGCGTTGCTGTTTTACTGTTTGCACCATCGGCTGCAATGCAAAGTTTCGCTTGGATAAACGGTCCATTTTGCAGTTCACAAACAATATTATTGCGCTGTTTTTCTATGTGCGTAATGCGACTATTATAAAGGCGTTTGATCTGCGCTGTTAAGCTCAATTTTTTTTGTAGTGATTGGCCTATATTTTGCAATTCAACAACATAACCAAAGGGCTGTTTAAAGTGTGATTTTTCAAGTTCAACAATCCCTAAATGACCACGATCAGAAATATGGATATCTTCTATTGGCTGACCATTTTTTACTAACGAATCCCACAGATTTAATTGTGCCAACAACTCACAACTACCCGCACTGAGGGCGATACTGCGCGCATCAAATCCAGGGTGTAAGCCTTTATCAACTTTTTCATCATTATCATCAATTAACAAAATGTTTAACGCGGGGGATTTTTTGATGATAGCGAGCGCTAACAAACAGCCAGACATCCCAGCGCCAACAATGACAATATCACACTCAATTCTCTCAACCATGTTGCAGTGCATCGGCCATCAACGCTTCAATTTCATCGATTGTTTTCGGCACATCAGCACTTAAAACATCAACACCCGTTGCGGTAACAAGTAGATCATCTTCTATACGAATACCGATCCCTTTCCAACAATCTTCCACATCAGCGTCAAAGCTTACATATAACCCCGGCTCGATAGTAACGGCCATGCCAGCTTCGAGAGGACGAGGATTGTCTAGTGTTCCACAATTGCCGGCATCATGTACATCAAGCCCTAAATAGTGACCTATGCCATGCATATAAAAGGCTTTATGTGCTTCCTCTTTGATCAATGTCTCACGCGAGCCTTTTAACAGACCGAGCTCCAATAAACCATCAACCAGCAATTCAACCACTTTTGCATTGATATCAAGCATCGCAATGCCAGGTTTAATTTGATTGATGGCAAAGATCTGCGTATCTAATACCAACTGATATAATTTAGCCTGATGCTCGGTGAACTTACCATTGACAGGGAAAGTACGAGTAATATCACCCGCGTAGTGTTGGTATTCAGCACCCGCATCAATCAGCACTAACTCCCCTTCTTTTAACTGTTGGGTGTTTTCAGTGTAATGTAAAATACAGGCGTTATTGCCCCCTGCAACAATGCTATTGTAAGCAACATTAGGCGCACCTTGTAACGCAAATTCATGTTTAATTTCCGCTTCTAACTGATATTCCCACATGCCAACACGACATTTTTGCATGGCACGAACATGACCAGCAGCTGAAATTTCTGCTGCTTGTCTTAATAAATCCGCCTCAAAATCTGATTTTATAACACGCATCTCATGTAATATTGGTAGACAGTCAAAATAGCAATTTGGTGTACTTATTCCTTTACGCTTTCCTGCACGTAATTTATTCACCACCCGTTTTAAACTTTTATCTAATGAGTCAGATTGGAACATAGGGTAATAGAGCGCTTCCGTGCCATTAAGTCGCGTTTCAAGCTGATGTTCAAATTCATCAATGGGGTAAGCGTCATCCATTGTTAATTTTGTAATTGCACCGTGTTGACCGAGACGAATACCATGCCAGATTTCGGCGTTTTTATCTTTTTTACGGTTAAACAGAATCGTGATTAAAGAATCTGATTTTTTGACTAACATTAACAGCGCATCAGGCTCATTAAAGCCAGTGAGATAATGAAAATCACTATTCTGTCTAAAGGGATACTCACAATCATTATTACGGATTGTCTCAACCGAAGCGGGGAAAATAGCGATGCTATTCACTTGCATCTTGTTGAAAAAAGCCGAACGGCGAAGCTGAAATTGATTTGGCATAATAGAACCTACAAATTAATGAATTGTTTTAGAAATAGGTGTTCTCGGTTTACGCGAGAAATGGTTGAAACAGAGCATCGCACCAACACGTAAATATTCAACAATCTCTGCGTAAGCAATTTCCGAGTCTTCATTTTCTTGCTCAAAACCCAGACTAAGTTGTGAAATATCACGAATGTCCTTAATCAACTCTTGCACTTCTTCAGTGGCTTGATTTAATGCAGATTGCACCATACCAAAACCCACTAAAAAACCTTGCGCCCACTGTGACATTGCATCACAACGATCATCCAATGGTTTATCATCATCGGGTAGTAATAGATAAAAGCCCAAACCATCATCGGTAAATTGGCTAACCACTTGCGCATGAAGAGAGCCAATAAGCTGCTTGGCTTTCAACGGCAACCCCATTCCCTCATTGATAACATCATTAAAATGGGTAAGCCAACGTTGCGAATTAAGATCAATACCACCACAAATAAACCCAGCCAATACCCCGTGTACCTCCGAGGCGCTGGTAAATAGGTCGGCAGTTTCTAAAATCTCAGTTATTTTAGCAAAATTGGGTAAAGGCTCGATACTCATCTATATAACTCTATAATTATTGAAATAAAAGAGATTGAATACTACCTCTTGACAGGTATTGTCGCTAGTAATTACTTGAAAGTTGCTAACTAGCTAGCTATATTAAGGCATCTTTTCTTACATGGGTTAGTTATGGCACATCTTGATATCTCTATTTTAGGCCAACAATACAAAATGGGCTGTCCTGATGGTGAGGAGGCCAGCCTAAAAAAGTCTGTGGCTCAATTCAATGACCAGCTAAAAAGCATGAAAGAGAGTGCTCCGGGTCGCCGTAATGAGCAACATATTGTCATGGCAGCGCTTAACTACTGCCATGAACTTAATGTTGAAAAAATGAAAAATGAGCAATATACCCAAACACTCAATAAACGCATTCAATTGTTACAAGACTTGATAGAACAAGCATTACGTCCAGAAAAAGAAAAATATTGAACAATTTTAACGCGTTAAAATTGCTGTCTCTACTCAGCCCACCTAAAATTTAAGATGTTTTCATAAAAATAGAATGTAAATGCTCAGGACGAAGCCATTTATGTCTAGTTCAAGATAAAAAAGCGGAATTTAGTGGTTTAAATGAGCATTTTCAACACGGTTATCATAGCTAACTGAAGTTTAACCGTAAACATACCTTAAATGGCAACGGCCTGAGTAATTACAAATTGCTTTAATGAAAATCAACTCATTAAGCAAATCAAGTTACTCCGAAAGTAGCAAAAAAACGTTGCAAAGCATCGAAACAAGCGTAAAATTATTTTAACCCTCGGGTATCCGCTAATCTTGACTAAGTCCCTGAGCCGATAAGCAATACCCCGGTGACTTGGATTGAATGCTCTTGTGCAAGCTCGGCTCGTATCGAGAAGCCTGCGGCAGACACTGAGACACCAACCTTGACCTTCGGGTTCAAGGTCAAAGTCAACAACGATACCCTTGGGTTACTCATTCTCAAAAAAAAAACACGACAACACTTACCTGTACGACCTTCGGGTTCAAGGTCAAAGTCAACAACAACAACAACAACCCCCTTGGTTACTCATTCTCAAAAAAAAACACACGACAACACTTACCTGTACGACCTTCGG
>NZ_ATUO01000155.1 GCF_000420245.1 Psychromonas hadalis ATCC BAA-638
GTGTGATTGATGGTTGTTCTTCCATAAATTCAATTTGTTGTATCACTTTAGCGCGAACAAAGCTGTTGGATGTTAGGCCTAGTTTTTTCTTGAAAGTGTAGAAGCTAGACGTTGATAAGTGATGTTGTTGACAGTAATCTGAAATAGTTAACCCACTGGTTTGTTGATTTTTTACTAGGGTCTGCCATTGTGTTTCGTTGCGCGTTATTTTCATTGTTATTTCCTTTTATTTGACTTGAAAATAACATAACTGAGATCAGAAATTAGATGAAGGTGTGGTTGCCCTGACGCTTACAATGATAACGTTGTTTATCAGTAGATATCGTTCCTCATTATTGCAGGATAAAGCGTAAGGCACTTGTTATCAATAGACATCCATAGCTTTCATTGCACTACTAATACACGTATCGACCTATTTAATTTAATGTCAGTCATTTTTCCCTTTTTAGTACATTATCGGAATTCTATTCCCACGATGTGCATTCTAAATCGCTAAGGCAATATATGGTGCGGTGGCTACTTATACATCGCTAGGGAAAATTTGACCTTGAATATCACCACTATTTGTAATATCTAATTTACGGTCATTAATGTAATTATTTATTAATATCATAGGATCACAATAGTGACAGATCACTTCTCCATACTTATCAATCGATTTCATATCATCAACCGATACCTTTCCTTGATTACGCTTTCCGACTTTAACTTTTAGTAGGTTTTGTTCCGCACCTGGAAATATGAAGTGAAGAGTGACAGTAACATCACGGCCATAAACCCCTTCAACGCATGCTTCTTCAGCGGCTGTTTTATAAAAAAACTGCTTTACCAAGTCAGGCCACCCAGGCCCATCTGATGGTGACGACGCTCTGTAATATTTGGCATCGATAATCGCCCACCTTGTACGTTCGTCATTTTCAATGACCGTATCAGTTCTTTGTCCCTTGCGTGCGACCTCATGGAAATAGCTATCTTGAAGATAATATGGAACAGGTAATTTTTTATTTAGCTGAAGTTTATTAGGTAAGCATGCATCCAGCATCCCCTCCCAAACATTATGAAACTTTCTTGTTCCCACTAATAATTCAGCACCTTCTACCTTTGAACGACGTTCAATGAAGCTTTTTAGCATACCGATTAGCTGTATATCCCTTTCTGAATAACTGTTTGTTAATTCACGGTCAAGCTGAGAAAGACGCGCTTCATCATCACCTAAAGGATCGGTAAGTTGCTGTAGACGTTCGTCAAAAAAAGTATTTTTTCCAAATAATAACGCTCCATATATACGATGAATCTCTCGGATTATTTGGGCATGAATTTTTGCTGTTTCACAATCAGATACATAACTTATACTACTAGTTTCAAGGTCTAAATAAACTAAACCACCTCCAGAAGGAAAAGGAGTATGCCGTGAAATGGTTCTTCTCCAATCAGCGCGCCCCTGATTCAATGTCTGTCGTTTCTTCCTTCGGACATACAAACCATTAATAAAGTAATCTTCAATAAGAGATGAGGCTAAGGATAAGGAAACATTTCCAATCAACTCATTTTCATTTCCTTCAGCTACACCAGATAATTTGCCGTTATAGTATTGATCCAAAGTTTGAAGAAGATAATGAGCCCCCTCAATGTTTTTCCCTCGTTCACCGCTGTTCTTAGGCATAAATACGCTAATATCACTGTCCAGTGAGACAAAGCCACAGTAATTGATACGGACGTGGTCAGGGGCAATTAATCCTCGCTGTTTCATGAATTTCGTAAGAAGTTCAGGAAGATCAGAAATAAGATCTCCATCGCAATAATACTCAAATGCGGTCATCTTAAACCTCTTCTTTTGTACCATGATTAATGATTAACTCATTAACCTCGTCAGAAAATATACTATCAACTCCTCCTTCAGCCATAAAGCTAGCATGCAGATCACCATAGGTTGTTATATTTTTATTAAACAAGCGTTTTCTGTCTTGAACTTTGTGGCGAAGAACATCATCCCATAAGTAAACAAAGAGTTTGCCACATAAAGCTGAACGAGCAGTATCCCAGTCATCACCTAGGTCAGTATTATTTAGGAAAAATGGACCAATTAAACGATCTTCTGCAACATTGAAGGCTTTTAATTTAGAATTGACTATTTTAGTTGCAAAATCTTTCCAAGAAATATTATATATGCCAGCCGTTGTCAGCAGTTTTAGTTGCTTATCAGGAGAGTTATTGAAATTTATAGGTAAGTATTCAAAAGACCAGCGACGCTTAAAGGCAGTATCTAGAGGCATGACAGCTTGGTCACTACTATTCATAGTTGCAAGTAGGGAGAGGTTTGAAGGTATCGTTAATTGCCCTATTTCAGTAACACTTTTTGCACGTAATCGCTGATTGATATATTCAAGCATATCAGGGTCAGCAGCATCTATCTGGTAGCTACTGTTCCCAAATTCATCTCGGTCTAGTAATTGAAACAATTCACCAAACACAGCAGCAGCAGGCGCACGATTAATCTCTTCAATAATTAAATAGACTTGTTCAGTTGGATGTTCCAGAGCCTTAATAAGTGCTTTAGTATATGGTCCAGGTCGAAACTGGTAAGTTATAACTAAATCACCAGCGGTATTCTGTTCCATTTTGGGTTTTAGGGCTCCCACAAAATCACTGTACTGCGTATCAGGATGAAAAACCGTCTTAATGTTATGCGCTCCAGCCGTTTCAGCTTCAATTTTGTAACTTTTACCTGTTCCTGGTGCACCGTAGTAAATTTTGTTCTTGCCCTTCTCAAGAGTTGTGCGCAAATATACAGATGGCTTTTTAGACTGGCTTACCCCGTTAATACAAAAGGTCCCTTGATGTAAAGCTGTAGCAGTATTTAAAATAACCGAATAAATGACATCCTGTCCTTTCCGATGCCGAATAATAATCACCTCGTGATCAACAAGCCAATCCCTACGGATCTGCATAATACCCCCACCAAATGTGAGCTGTATATATGGATACTCCCCTTGTTGATTTGTTACTATTTTTCTGCGGTAATTAATATCCCCCTCAACAATGCTAGCATTCCCTTGCTTGATGTAAAACGCATCAACAACAGCTCGAGTATGGGTAAAGTTTTCAGAGTTCTCTAGAATAGGAAAAAATTTCCTAATTTCACCATTAGAGCTATTTAAATTCAGTTGAACATTAGAACTACTAGAGCTATCCGTGTAACCTCGTTTCACAGGAAATGATAAAACCCCTAGAACTTCGTTAGCATTAATGCTTAATGTGGCACATTCATTTGAAAATGTAGACTTCACACGGGAAAACTCTTGAGATAATGACATATAAAATAACTCCCTAAACCTTAATTATGATTTAGGGACTATATCCTGAAAAATCAATCAGTTAAATAACTTGAAAGTAGATGATGAATTACAGCTTTAGATAATGGGACAGGCACCGCATTTCCGATCAACTTATAAGAGGCACTGTAAGACATTTTTAAGCGCTTCCGAGTATCTTCAAAATCATCATTGAAACCTTGTAATCTAAAACCTTCTAAAGGTGTGATTCGTCGAATAGGCTCACTAACTAAGTCTACATTTGGCCTTACAAACGGATCTGAAGCATTAATATAAGAATCGCTAAAATAGTTATCCTGATTGGCCCTATGCCATTTCGCCATTGTGGCAGTAATTGGCCTTGCAAGAGCATTATCAATGTTTACATCACCTTGCCATTTAGGATTTTTATACAGAACAGTTTCTCGAGTTTTTGTAGGTATGTAATGCTTATGATCAACATTATCTTTTTCTAATAAATGCCAGGCTGTAGGGTATTTTGACTTAGACAAATCTAATTCATCAGGAGCAGTTAAGGCTTTCTTTACAAAAGTGTTTTTAACACCGGCAAAGAAAATTCTTCTTCTTTTTTGGGGCACACCGTAATTCGACGCATTAAGGTCCCAAAGGTATACATGATATCCACAATCTTCTAAGGCCCTTTTCATTTCATCTAAGACACTTCCTTTTTTTAAGGTCGCAATTTTTTGCACATTTTCTAATACAAAAAATTGAGGCGAGTACTCATCTAGTAAATGCAGAATATTGTAAAAAAGCTGCCCCCGATCATCTTCTAACCCTTTTCTATAACCTACGTTAGAAAAGGATTGGCATGGGAACCCCCCCAAAAAAAGATCAAATGGATTAAGCTCTATACCAGTTGAGTTGGCAGATGTTTTTACATCTTCAATATTATTAACAAATTGAAGACCATTTAAGTCCCCGCCAAAGTAATGTTCCGAGTAAAACTTTGCCGCATTTTTTTCTATTTCACAGAATCCAACATGCTCAAAGTCAACGGGCAAGTTTTTAATTGAATCAACTGCTGATTTAAAACCACCTATACCAGAAAAAAAATCGAAATACTTGATTTTATCCATTGCAGTTCTCATTATCGAAGATATGTTCTAACACTTTAAAACTAGCAAAGCCAAGAGCCTTAGATACTAAAGGACTAACAGCATTACCAATCTGTCGATACCATTCATTCGGCGTACCAATAAATAAGTAATCATCGCTAAACCCTTGCACTCGGGCCGCTTCTCTAGGGGTTAACCCTCTAGCTATCTCAGGGTGTATATACATATGGCAGTCATAATACATATGAGCAGTAATCGTCTTACATGGTTTGTTATAAGGTAACTTGCAAAATTTATCTTTAAAGATATCTCCTCTATTTTTATAGGGATTTATGTGGTCAATCTTGGGGCTATCTGATTTATCACCTTCAGAAAGAAGGCTATATATTTCAATATCCCTATCATTATTATATTTAGACTTATGGTTAAATGTAATTCCAGTTCCTAAACCAGTATTAATAAGCTCTTTATACGCAGTAGGCACACCTGCGTCTTTAATAAAAGTCCCCCCCCATTCATCGACTTCCAAGTATGTAGCGTTTCTTTCTGTTTTTGCTTTAATAGCAGGAAGATCATGAATTGCATCCCACAAAGTGAACTTTTTATCAACCTTGCAAGACTCGATACTAGATTTAAATTCATCAAATAATTTATGCGATTCTTTATAAGTAACTTTCTGCCCAAAAATAAATAGCCTTTTACGATTTTGAGCCGCACCAAACTCATTAGAGTTTAATTCAATCGCATCTATTGAATAACCTACCTCATTAAAATCTTTAGCTATTTCATCTAAATGCTTTGCTATACCGACTACGTTTTCCATGATAAATATTTCTGGCTTTACAGCGCTTACTTTTTTTACAAAGTATTTATAAAGAACATTACGACTATCATTTTCTTGTCGTTGTTTATTGGCATTACTAAAACCTTGGCACGGCGGCCCTCCTATCACTAAAGGAGCATATTTAAAGTCATTACTATCATCATATTTAGTAATATCATCATGAATAATATCTACCGCATCAATATGAGGCCTATTAAAGTGATATGTTTTCACAGCAGAAAGATCTTTTTCTACAGCCTTAACCACTGAAAAACCATTACCTTCAAAGCCTATTGACATCCCTCCCGCACCACAGAACAAATCGTAAAAACCATACTTTGAGTTTACTGTAGGCACTTTTATATTTTCTAATATGCGCTTAACTACATCCAAATCCATAAGTAACCGATTAGATTTGTTTGGATATTTTATCTTTGATGTTAGCTCTTCAACATAGCTAGATAGCAATGTTTTTGTCGGGAGGCCATGCGTCGCATGTGGCATTTGGTCGTACTTCTGATACATAATTAAGACTATTTAGTAAAATAATATGAAATATTAACATGTTGGTGTTCACAAGGTAAGTAATGGAATATATGTTCGTTTTAATTAGAAAAACAAACATAAATAATATAAATTAACAAATATTTAGAGTTCCTAGAAAGCTCTAATGCAAGACTAATTCAGTAAAAAGTAATGCATGCATGTATCTCATATCTATACCCCAACGGCCTTAATACACATTAGCAAGAAGCCCCATGGTTAGGGGCTTCTGATAGTAGATATTTACGAAGTAGAAAATAGATTAATCTAAATAGAATAGATTTTCAGACTCAAAGGTAGGAAATTTATTTTCTAGCAGAGCGAGTAACTTTTTAGTTCGTTTAGTAATCGGCACGCCACGTTCGATTAGACAGGGCTTTTTAGCACTGCTAATAGCATTAGGCTTTATTGGGTAACCAATCGAAGTAAACCACTCAGCACACGCTTTTAACGTCATCGCTTTTGGGTCTAACCCCCATTCACCTTTCGCATAACCACGAAGGAATAAACGAATAAGCAAACTATCTGATTTCTCACCTGCTTTTAATCGAATTTTGAGATGTTTTTTGGCTTTATGCATTATTAACATTTCAGACCATTCATCCCAATCACTCATCGTTTTTAAGCAGTTATCCATGCGCCATGCATCAAAACGCAACCGTGTGAAGTTGCGTTCCTCAATTGTCTCAAAAGCCACTGTATCAAGTGCTATGTGCTCTCGACCATCAGGCAGAGTCACCATACGTGGATTCACTAATTTTCGCTTATAATCAGGCTCTAGGTTCATGCGCTTAATAACTGTTTCACCAACCATGTCTTTATCTTGAGTAAACATATCTCGGCTAGATGTCAGCACTTTTATCGTGTGCTTTTGTCCGACCGCCCGATTAATGTAAAGGTCAACCATATACTGATTTTGGTCTTCACAGTGACGAGGTGCTTGCACACCTGCTTTAGCTAATACAGCAGGCTCCCCTTCACAAGGCTCAACAGTCAACTGCCCTCTTGTTTTCATACAAATCAACTGCCTCACTTGATGCTTACGCTCTAATATTTCACCACCAGCACTGGATATTTTCTTCAAGGATTCAAGGAATCGACGACACATTACGCCATCTAACGTCATATCATCCAGCGTAGCGTTAGTTAAGAAACCATCAGTGGTCACAGAGACAACCACAAACGAGGATGAAATCGAGTTGATTATCTCACCTAATACTGCACGCACAAATCCTGTCGTCATGGCCGCAAAATACGGACTGGTGATATCGCTAGGTCGTATTGGCTTACTATAGCCAACCTGTACATCAAAAGCGGTTTTAGCACGCAAGCCTTGTGCTGTCTTTCCATAGATACTATTAGAGAGTTCTTTCCAGAGTTTTTCGTCAAATTCGTTTCCAAGGCGCTTGTAATGCTCACGCTTCTCACGTGCCATTTTCATGAAATCAACAAAGATATACGGCTCAAGCTCTCCATTAGTGTCTTTTTTAAATGGCACAATAACGCCCTGTATCACTTCTATCTCAGCACCTAGACCCAATGCGGTTTCAATTTCATAACTGGTGCAATACGCCTCACCAGTGCGTGGAAATATCAGAGAGTTATTACCTGCTCTTACGGGTAAAAAAGGGAATCTAACCGATTGAGGGAATGAAAACGTCACTCGCGCACAGCCACATATGTCACCACGAAATAACTCAGCTTCCTGTGTGGTAAACATATTGTCATAATCCAGAGGTCGCATATTGATAAGCCCACAGGGATAGGCAGACGGCAAGTCATAATCATTCCATATATCAACCTTCGTTGGGCCAGCAACAAAGGCATCATTCCATCCGCCAGAGAATGAATCAGTAAAAAGTTGCTCCGCTAGGGCGCGAGATGGGTCTAATACATCACCTTTAATGGTTCTATATCCAGATTTACCCTTAGGGTTATCATCATATATTTCACGCGTAACTTTGATATAACCAAAATCCGCTCGTAGGTTGCGATCTAGTTTATGCGTTTTATAGTGGTGCTTAAATGCCTTGATAGCCAAGCCACCCAACGTAACAGGAACACCTTTCAATCCATTCTCAGCAGTAAATTGAAGTATCTTTTGGAAGTATTGATATGCGATAACAGTGTCCATTATCGCGTATTTTTCAAATGCCTCTTTATCTCCGATTAAATACTCATCCATCTTCTCAATACAATAAGGCGCTTTGATTTCATGCTTTTCTAAACCAAGCAAGTCAGCGATATCAGCCAAGCCCTTACCAGCAGGTGCGAGTAACATCGTATCGGAAAATTGTAATGGTTTAATAAGTTTGGAGGGTTTGATAGCCTCTTAAATGAATTAAATAGGAAAGAATAATGGCCAATACAACTCGAAAAGATCGTATAAAAGTGTCTCCTGCTCAAAAGCTAGAATATGCAAAATTGATGATCGATGATAATTACTCTAATCAACAAATAATTGATCTATCAGGTGCCTCTTCATCTGCTGTAGTTCGATGGAAAAAGCAGTATTTAGCGGAGAGAAAAGGTGAGATACCTACAAATAAAACAGCCCTTGATCCTCAAGCCCGACGAATTCAAGAACTTGAACGAGAGCTAGCAGATGCCAAAAA
>NZ_ATUO01000156.1 GCF_000420245.1 Psychromonas hadalis ATCC BAA-638
CAAAAGATAAGCGTGCATAAAAAAGATCAGCAAAGGTGATCATTGCAAAAGATAAGCGTGCATAAAAAAGATCACCTATGGTGATCCTTTTTAACACGATTGAAAATTAAAGTGCTTTAATCGTCTCTATCTGCTCACTTAACTTATCACAGGTTGTTTGTAACTCTGCTTGTTTGCCACGCTCTTTGGTGATAACTGCCTCTGGTGCGTTGCTTACAAAACGTTCGTTACTGAGTTTTCCTGATATTTTTCCAAGCTCTTTTTGTGCTTTTTCTAACTGCTTGGATAAACGTGTTAGCTCTGCATCGACATCAATTAATCCCGCCATTGGAATTAATAGCTCAAGTTCACCAACAAGTGCGGTCGCTGAAACGGGTGTTGTTTCCCCTTCTGCAACAATAGTGACACTCTCCAGTTTAGTTAATGCGCTTAAGAAAGCTTGGTTTTCTGTAAAGCGACGCTGGTCATCGTCCGATGCATTTTTAACCAATAAGTTAAGCGGTATTTTCGGGCTAATATCCATCTCTCCGCGGATATTACGAATCGCCATGATAATCTGTTTAACCCATTCCAAATCTTCAACTGCTTTTTCATCAACGAGTTTTGCATCAAACTCAGGGAACGGTTCTATCATGATGCTTTCGCCACCTAGCCCCGTTACCCCTTTCACGCGTTGCCAGATCTCTTCGGTCATAAACGGCATAATTGGGTGTGCCAAACGCAGCAGTGTTTCTAATACGTTAAGCAGTGTATGACGTGTGCCTCGTTGCTCTGCTTCTGAGCCTTTAAAGAGAATGGGCTTGGTTAACTCTAAGTACCAACCACAGAACTGATCCCATGTGAATTGGTAAAGAATGTTGGCCGCCAAGTCAAAACGATAGGTATCAAGTGCATGACGAAATTCTTTAATGGTGGTTTGCATTTGACCTTGGATCCAGCGATCTGCCAGACTCAGTTGCATCTCATTACCTGCATCATCGCCAAAACCACAAGGGGTCTCTTCACTACTCATTAATACATAACGGCTGGCATTCCAAAGCTTGTTACAGAAATTACGGTAACCTTCTAAACGGTTCATATCCCAATGAATATCACGCCCCGTTGAGGCCATTGCTGCCAGTGTGAAACGCAGTGCATCGGTGCCGTGTGCTTCGATGCCATTTGGGAACGCTTTACGTGTTTGTTTTTCGATTTTCTTGGCCATTTTTGGTTGCATCATGTTGCCACAACGTTTAGTGACTAGGCTTTCTAAATCGATACCGTCGATCATATCTAGTGGATCTAATACATTACCTTTAGACTTGGACATCTTCTCGCCATTTTCATCACGGATAAGCCCGGTCATGTAGATGGTTTTGAAGGGGACTTGCGGTGTGCCATCCTCATTCTTCATAAAGTGCATGGTCATCATGATCATACGTGCAACCCAGAAGAAGATGATATCAAAACCCGTTACCAATACATCTGTTGAGTGGAAGGTTTTAAGATCCATGGTTTTCTCAGGCCAGCCTAGTGTAGAAAATGTCCATAAACCCGATGAGAACCACGTATCAAGTACATCGTCATCTTGGGTTAATTTAACGCTGTCATCAAGGTTATGTTCTGTACGTACTTCAGCTTCAGTGTGCGCGACATAGACTTTACCTGATTCATCATACCAAGCGGGAATACGATGACCCCACCAAAGTTGACGTGAAATACACCAGTCATTTACATCACTCATCCACGCGTTATATAAGTTTTCATATTGCTGTGGTACAAATTTAATATCGCCGTTTGCAACCGCTTCTGTTGCGGTTTTCGCTAACGGTGCAACACGCACATACCATTGGTCAGTTAACATGGGCTCGATAACAACACCACCACGATCGCCGTAAGGTACGGTTAAGTCATGGGGTTTAATCTCATCTAATAATCCCAGTGCATCCAGCTCAGAAACCACTAATTTACGCGCATCTTCACGGGTTAACCCTTGGAACTGTTTAGGCAGTTCAGTGCTGTAATCATCACTCTTCTCGCCCATGCTGTTAAATACTTCCGCTTCATCGCGAATGCAGGCTTCAAAGGTGAGTACGTTGATCATCGGTAGGTTATTGCGTTTACCCACTTCGTAATCGTTAAAGTCATGTGCAGGGGTGATTTTTACACAACCTGTGCCTTTTTCCATGTCCGCATGATCATCACCAAGAATGGGGATTAAACGGTTGGTGAAAGGTAATACAATATTTTTTCCGATCAGATCTTGGTAACGCGGATCTTCAGGATTTACCGCAACACCTGTATCACCAAGCATGGTTTCTGGACGTGTGGTTGCAACAACAATGTGGTCTTTACCATCCGCCGTTAACGCGCCATCCGCCAATGGGTAGCGGAAATGCCACATGAACCCTTTAACGTCTTTGCTTTCAACTTCTAAGTCAGAGATAGCGGTGTGTAGTTTTGGATCCCAGTTAACCAGACGTTTACCACGATAGATCAGATCATCGTTATAAAGATCCACAAATACTTTTTTAACCGCAGCCGATAAACCATCATCCATAGTAAAACGTTCGCGATCCCAATCAACCGAAGTGCCTAAACGGCGCATCTGTTTACAAATAGTGTTACCAGACTCTTTTTTCCAATCCCAAATTTTCTCGATAAAGGTTTCACGACCTAACTCTTTACGCGTTTGTCCTGTTTCTGCAAACAGTTTACGCTCAACCACCATTTGTGTTGCGATACCCGCGTGATCGGTTCCCATCTGCCACAAGGTATTTTTACCCTGCATACGTTGGTAACGGATAATGGTATCCATAATGGTGTCTTGGAAAGCATGACCCATGTGCAAGCTACCCGTAACATTAGGAGGTGGGATCATCACACAAAAACTCTCTTTGCTGGTATCTCCGTGTGGTTTGAAATAACCTTTTTCTTCCCAGTTTTGGTAGTTTTTTTGCTCAATGGCACTTGGGTTGTATGTCTTTTCCATTAATTATCTTCTGTTTGGTTGTTTGAATTTGGGGTATCAACCGTGTCAGTTGATGCTTTTTCTGTTGAAAGCTTCTCGGTTGATAATGAGTGACCTAATTTTTTATAGGCGCTATATCGGTGTCTGGCTGCGATTTTCAGTTGTTCATCATGAGGAACAAAATCGATAATTTGTTGAAAATTATTAGAAAAATCGGGTAGCTGTAAACTTAAATTGATGAGTACGGGACGTGGATGTGTGGGGGGCATCCAACTTATCTCTACCGGTGTGCCGTAGTGTGGTCCTTCACCGAGTAAATTATGGGGAACAAAACTACCCCCATCGAACTGCCACAAATATTCATCGACGATAAACGCATCTTGCTGATTATCGGTATAGATAAATACTTTTCTATTCTGCTGATAATAAAATGCCGCCAGCGAACATGCCTGTGCAAAATGCGCAGGTATGTCCGTTGCGAGGGTGTCGCTAGCACTTTCAGCGAGAATATAAAAAGTAACTTGGCTCATATTTTATTCACTGTCACTGTTTTCACTGCGATTAATTAAAAACTGGGTCAGTAGCGGTACAGGTCGGCCTGTTGCGCCTTTGTTTGCACCCGCTGGTCGCCATGCTGTGCCTGCTACATCTAAATGCGCCCAGTTATATTTTTTAGTAAAGCGAGAAAGGAAACAAGCTGCCGTGATTGTACCTGCTGGACGACCGCCAATATTTGCCATATCAGCAAATGGGCTATCAAGCAGTTTTTGGAACTCATCATCCATTGGCAGTTGCCATGCTTTATCACTGGACTGATTTGAAGCCGTTAATAACTCATGAGCAAGGCCTTTATGTGGGCTTAACATCGCACTGATATTGTGACCCAGTGCCATGATACAAGCGCCGGTTAATGTTGCGATATCAACAACACATTCAGGATCAAAACGCTCCACATAAGTCAGTACGTCACATAATACTAAACGTCCCTCAGCATCGGTATTTAATACTTCAACCGTTTGCCCTGACATCGTGGTTAAAATATCACCCGGTCGGTAAGCATTGGCTGCTGGCATGTTTTCCGCGCCCGCTAAAATACCAATTACATTAAGGGGTAAATCGAGTTTTGCCAGTGCTTTCATGGTGCCATAAACAGCCGCCGCCCCCCCCATGTCATACTTCATCTCATCCATGCCTGCGCCGGGTTTAAGAGAAATACCACCGGAGTCAAAGGTTAACCCTTTACCCACTAATACAATGGGTTTTTGACCCGCTTCGCCGCCACTATAGTGCATAATTGACATATAAGCGGGATTATCAGAGCCACGTGCGACCGCGAGGTAACTGTCCATTTTAAGCTCGGTCATCTGCGCGGTATCGAGAATTTCTGTTTCGATTTTATCAAAACGCGCAGCAAGTGCTTGTGCTTGCTCTGCTAAATAGAGTGGCGTACAGATATTAGGCGGCATGTTCGCTAAGTCTTTACAGATTTTGCTGCCCGATGCGATGGCGATACCATGTTGTAGTGCAAGCTCTGCGCGTGGCAGCTCTTTACGGCTAGAAACATGGAAGGTTAATTTGCGTAGTGGACGACGGGTATTGTCTTTATTGGTTTTAAACCGATCAAAGCTATATAACGAGTCTTGTGCCGCTTCTATTGCTTGACGAACTGCCCAGTAACTATCACGGCCTTTAATGTGTAGTTCAGAAAGAAAACAGACGGCTTCTAATGCGCCAGTGTCGTTTAACGTCGCAATGGCTTTGCTAATAATTTGTTTGTATTGAGGCTCACTTAGTTCACGCTCTTTACCACAGCCCACCAATAAAACACGCTCACTAAGCACATTTGGTACATGGTGTAAAAATAGTACTTGACCTACTTTCCCCTCAATATCACCACGACGAAGTAGGGATGTTAAGTAGCCCTCACTGATTTCATCAAGTAGTTCTGCTGCGTGTGATAAACGACGTGGTTCAAAGACCCCGACAACAATACATGCACTGCGTTGTTTTTCTGGACTGCCACTTTTTACAAGAAATTCCATAGTTCCCCTTAATGCCGTGATTTTATTTATATTAACGATGCTATTTTTATAAAAATGCAGTTATTATAGATGTTTGTGGATTTTAGATTACAAAATGGTAATTTTACCGTAATTGCTTGCTTAATCCACCATTTTCATAACATCTTATTTCAGACTGGAGAACAGGGTGATACTTCGTCGTTACCTCATGCTAGAAACATTCAAAAGCCAAGTGGGTATTTTATTTGTTCTATTGCTTATCTTTGTTAGCCAAAAATTTATCTCTATTCTTGCTAAAGCGATCAGTGGTGTTATTCCGCCCGATCTTGTTTTAACGTTACTCTACCTTAATCTGCCGACACTCGGCACCTTGATGTTGCCAATCAGTTTTTATCTTGCGGTACTTTTTGCGCATGGACGTTTGCACGGTGAGAGCGAAATGATAGCGATGACTTCTTGTGGTTATAGCCCTAATAGTGTTTTAAAAGCAACCTTGGTCTTGTCTGTTTTTACTTTTGCTTTTGCATCATTTAATAGTTTATACCTCGCCCCATTGGCAGAAGATAAGATGATAAGTGTCATTGAAAATGCAGAATCCGATGCAGGTGCCGCCACGCTTATTGAAGGACGCTTCCACAAAACGTCTGGTCAGGGCGGGGTGGTCTATGTTGAAAAGTATAAAGAGGGGCAGAAATTAGAGCGTGTTTTTGCGGCGCATTGGCCGACAGATAAGAACAAAGCGCCTTCGGTATTAACTTCCCTTACGGGCAGTGTTGAAAATAAAAAAGATGGTACATGGTTAACGCTTTATGATGGTCAACGTTACGCAGGTATCGTGGGTCAATCACAATTTGATAGCAGTGAGTTTGATCGTTTTGAAGTGCATATTGCCAATCGTGAAGTGCGTGAAAGAAAGCGTGGTGTTGAAGCATTACCTACTGCGCAACTGTTTGGAGTCGCAACCCCCGCTTACCAAGCTGAATTACAGTGGCGCTTTGCTATCCCTCTTTCTATTTTAATGATCACCTTTCTGGCCGTACCGATGGCAAAAGTGAATCCACGCCAAGGGCGTTATGCAAAATTGCTACCCGCTTTATCTCTTTATTTAACTTTTTTCCTGTTGCTCAGTACCTCGCGTAGTTTAATTGAAGAGGGGACGATGCCTGCGTTTAGTATCTGGGGTGTGTTATTACTGTTCTTAGCTTTCGGTGTGTTTTTACATCTGCAAACATTGGGTAAGTTTTCATCTGCTAAGCGCAAGAAAAAGATAAAGGTTGAATCGTAATATGATGGGAATTATAGATCGCTATATCGGCAAAACAATTTTTGCTGCTACTTTTTTAAGCCTGTTTGTGTTAATTGGTTTAAGCAGTATTATCAAATTTGTTGAGCAGATGAGAAATGTCGGACAAGGCACTTATGATGTATGGGCTGCCGGTTATTTTGTCTTACTTAAAATACCCGTTGAAATCGCTATCTTCTTTCCGATGGCTGCCTTAATTGGCGCGTTAATTGGCTTAGGAAGTTTAGCAAGTAGCAGTGAATTAGTAGTGATGCAGGCGGCGGGTATGTCCAAACTGCGTATCGCAGGCGCGGTATTAAAAACCGCGGTACCGATGGTGTTTGCGGTGATGATTTTAGGTGAGTTTATTGCGCCTGAAACCGATAAAGAAGCATATTCTATGCGTGACCAAGCGCGTAGTGGACAACAAAAGGTAAGTAATAAATATGGGGTTTGGGTAAAAGATGGCAATGCTTTTATTAGTATTGGGCGCATGAATAATCAAGCAGAACTGTTCGATGTGCAACTCTACTTCTTTGATAAACAGATGAAACTTGAGCAAGCGCTGTTAGCACGTAAAGCCGTTTATCAGCAGGGTTCGTGGTTATTAACCAATATAAGCAAAACAACTTTTTTGGCAGATAAAACCCAAGTGACGGTGATGCAAGAGACTGTGTGGCAAACGGAGTTAACGCCTAAGAAATTAGAGGTGGTATTAAGCGATCCTGAAAAAATGTCGATGCGTGATATTTATGGCTATATTAATTACTTGGAAGTAAATGAGCAAGACGCAAGCCGTTATTGGTTAACCTTTTGGCGTAAAGCGGTCTTACCTTTTACCATTGTCGTCATGATGTTGCTGTCTGTTTCGTTTATCTTTGGTGGGTTACGTACCGTTACTATGGGGACGCGCCTGATTTTTGGTATCGCCAGTGGTTTCACTTTTCATATTTCAGGCGAATTGTTTGGTCCTGCTAGTTTAGTGTTTGGCTTGCCACCTGTGTTAGGTGCGCTTCTACCAAGCTTGTTGGTACTAGGGATTGCGCTGTATTTGCTGAAAAGGCAAAGTTAATAAAAAGCTTGAAGGCTGAAACGCCTTCAAGCCTAGTCGTTACTTTTTGTCTTCATCCATAAAGCCCATACCTTTAAAACCTTTCCAATTGCTGAGCTCTTTAGTTAATACAATCACTTCACATTCTGCCCATAAGTCTTGGAAAGCGTTACGGTTTTCAAGCAGTGCAAGTATATTACCTAAACCAAAAGCAGACGTTGCCATACGGATAACTGCTTGGGTAAAAGTGATATTACTGCCATCACTATTTTGCACACGTAAACGCCACGCTTTCATACCAATTGTTTGTCCGCCTTTACTCCAAAAATAGCCATAAAACCCAACGACTACCAATGCTAAATATGAAGCAAAAAGAGTACTTTGACCAAGGTAATCGGCGATATCTTGATAGGCAGAAAGGTTAATTAAACCCATATTATTACTGATAACGACCACTAACAGTGCAAAAATAACGGAAAGCATCAAAACGGCAGCCAGTGCCATAAGATCATAAATATACGCGCCTAAACGTTTAAAAAAGTTAGCACGAGGACAGCTTTGATACTGCTCTTGCAAGGTAAATTTTACTGTTTTTTTCTGATTACGCTTAGTCATTTTTATTCCTCTAAAAATCAATGCGAGCAGTGTAGCACTTTGTTAAGAAAAGATAAGCAGTGATTATTGGTGGGTTTTTGAGCGGTTAGTCAAAACTGTTTTAAAAACGCTTGTGTGTGTAGCATCGATGGGTATAATCAAGCCCACTAACTGGTCAGTTGATTTATTAACTCACCAAATGCCGTTGTGGTGGAATTGGTAGACACGCCGGATTCAAAATCCGGTTCTGAAAGGAGTGACGGTTCAAGTCCGTCCAGCGGTACCAAACAAATGATGAAGCCTCGAACTCTTATGAAAATAAGTATCGGGGCTTTGTTGTATCTAGAGTATTATTTTTTTAATATAAATTTTGAAACGATTCAAAATCACTAATCCTCAGAGTATGAAAAGAAGTGACGGTT
>NZ_ATUO01000157.1 GCF_000420245.1 Psychromonas hadalis ATCC BAA-638
ACATACTGTTATATAAATAAAAAAGCCCCGTGTTTACACACGAGGCTCAATCGTTTTATCACTTGTAAAAAGTTACTTAGGATTGGCTTCAACATTACTTGCGATTTTGTTTTTAAAATAGCCAGTCATTTATAATTGGCTTCAATATTACTTGCGATTTTGCTTTTAAAATAGCCAGTCATTTATAATTGGCTTCAACATTACTTGCGATTTTGTTTTTAAAATAGCCAGTCATTTAAGGCTTTTTAGAAACAATTTATCGCAAGTTATTTTGTAACGATTCCTTAAGGCTTTTTGGAAACAATTTATCGCAAGTTATTTTGTAACGATTCCTTAGCGTTTAATACCGCTTCAGTCGTCGTCACTTTTTGTTCTTGGACTTCACCCAAAGGAGCCGCCGTTTTTTTATGCGTTAGATAAAGAGGAATAGTCGCTAATAATAGACCACCAACGATATTACCTAGAATGGTTGGGATAAGGTTGAAGTTCAACCAAGTTGCAATACCAAAGTCAGCACCTAAAATCATACCCAGTGGAAATAGGAACATATTGACTACTGTATGCTCGAATACTAAAACAAAGAAGATAAAAATAGGCAACCACATTGCCACCACTTTTCCAGCAACAGAGCGCGCGGTCATGCCACCAATAACACCTAAACACACCATTAGGTTACAAAATATAGCGCGAACAAAAACGGTGATCCAGCCATCGGCACCTAGATTTTCAAAACCAACAGTACGCGCAGTGGATACTGCGATAAACTTCTGTGCCACTGCATTTGGATCGATTGAGAAGTTCATGGTCAATGAAATTGCAATCAAGTAGGCCACAATCAATGAGCCAATAAAGTTACCTAAGCCAACCAGTCCCCAACAACGAAAAACACGGCCCCAGGTAACACCAGGACGATTATCAAATTTAGCCAGTGGCGCTAAACCAAATACACCGGTTACCAGGTCAAAACCCATTAGGCTTAAAATACAAAAACCAACAGGGAAAACCAGTGCACCAACAAGGCCACTACCCGTTTGTGTAATGGCAGTGATTGCAACAACAACAGCAAGCGACAAAATAATGCCCGCCATGGTGCCACGTAGAATAAGATCTCGAGTGCCCGTTTTTACTTTGGCTTCGCCGACATCGATCATAGTTTGTACGAAATCAGCAGGTTTATTGTAAGACATAAATACGTCCCTTAAGGTTAAAGTTAAAATTAAAATTGAATAGTGAAAGGCTTCCTACTTACTCTAAGAAATGAAATAAGTAAGAAACTTTTAAGCTATTAAATCTCTATCTTTTACAGATGGATTTCAACTTGGCCATCGGTAATACGTGCTTGGTAAGTTTCTACGGAGACTTCACTGTTTTCTAAACATGAACCATCAATTAAGTTAAAGCGCTGTTTCTTAAGCGGTGAAGCAACCCATAACTGCTGTTGATGCTCACAGATAACACCACGAGACAATACGTTTGAGCGGGCAAAGGGGTCCATATTATTAATGGCATAGACTTTATTTTCTTCACTTGGACGGAAAATAGCAACTTGTTTACCATCAACTAATGCACATACACCTGTAGATGGGTAAATATTATCTAATTCACATACTTTAATCCATTTACTCATTACACTTCCTCCAGAGAGATATTATAAGTGGGTGTTTTTTCGTCTAAAAATGCGGGACGTTTTTGTGCTCGTTCAGGGGTAAATACTACATTATCATCGTGCTCATCACTATTAATGAAGTGAGCAAAACGCGCTAACTGCTTGTCGTCTGATAATGTTTTGGTCCACTCACATTGATAACTATCGATTGCATCGGCCATCTCTTTTTCTAGTTGCTCGTTGATACCGAGTTTGTTATTAATAATAACTTCTTTAAGGTATTCAATGCCACCTTCTAAGTTTTGTAACCACACTGACGTACGCGTTAGTTTATCTGCAGTGCGTACATAGAACATCATAAAGCGATCAAGGTATCTCACTAATGTTTCGTTATCTAAGTCCACAGCAAGTAGCTCGCCGTGTTTCGGTTTCATACCCCCATTACCACAAACATATAAGTTCCAACCTTTATCTGTTGCAATAAGACCCACATCTTTACCTTGAGCTTCTGCACACTCACGGGTACAACCAGAGACACCAAACTTGATTTTATGTGGTGTACGTAAACCTTTATAACGGTTCTCTAGTTCAACACCAAAACCAACACTGTCTTGCACACCAAAACGACACCAAGTACTACCGACACAGGTTTTTACCATACGTAATGATTTACCGTAGGCATGGCCAGTTTCAAAACCCGCATCAATCAGTTGCTTCCAGATATCCGGCAAGTCACCTTTATGAGCACCAAACAAACCGATACGCTGTGCGCCAGTCACTTTGGTATATAACTCATATTGTTGTGCAACATTTGCAACAGCCATCAACCCCTTGGGTGTCACTTCGCCGCCGGGCATACGCGGAATAACCGAGTAAGTACCATCTTTTTGCATATTTCCTAAGAAAATATCATTAGTATCTTGCAGGCCATTGTTTTCTGGCGAAAGAATATATTCACTCCAGCACGACGCAAGGATTGAACCAACGGTTGGTTTACAGATTTCACAGCCATAGCCTTGACCATATTTAACTAATAGGTCTTTAAAGGTTTTAATGCCTTCAATACGAATAAGGTGGAACAATTCTTGACGAGAATATTCAAAATGTTCACAAAGGTGATTTTTAACTTCCACACCTTGCTTGGCTAATTCAGAGTTTAACACTTGCGTGATTAATGGAATACAACCACCACAGCCGGTACCTGCGCCGGTTTCCGCTTTAATCGCACCAATTGTGCAATGACCGGCAGCAACCGCATCGGCAATATCCGATTTTTTAACATCAAAACACGAACAAACCTGCGCCGTTTCTGGCAGTGCATCTACCCCTAGGCCGACTTTTTCGCCACCAGCATGTGCAGGTAAGATAAGTGAATCTGGGTGTTTAGGTAGTTCAATATCATTTAATGTATATTGTAATAGATCGCTGTAACTTTCAGTATCACCCACCAGCACGGCACCTAATAGACGTTTACCATCTTCGGATACAATAATACGTTTATAGACAGAACTATTTTCATCGAGGTAAACATAACTTTTACAGTTAGGAGTACGACCATTAGCGTCACCAATACTACCAACATCAACACCAAGCAGCTTAAGTTTTGCGCTCATATCTGCGCCTGTGAACTCGTTATCACGCCCTAAAATGTTATCCACAGCAACTTTCGCCATGTTGTAACCCGGCGCCACTAAACCAAAGAACTTGTCATTCCAAGAAGCACATTCACCAATCGCGTAGATATCGGGATCAGAGGTTTTACACTGGTTATCGATGGTGATACCACCACGGCGACCCGTTGCTAAACCACACTGTTTAGCCAGTTTGTCTTGTGGGCGAATACCTGTTGAGAAGACGATAAAATCGACCTCAAGTTCAGTGCCATCAGCAAACTTCATGGTATTACGTGCACTTTCGCCACCGACCACGATCTCTTGGGTGTTTTTACCCGTGTGTACTTTCACGCCAATGCTTTCGATTTTATTACGTAGCATTTGACCACCCTGCTGATCAAGCTGTTCAGCCATCAATACAGGTGCAAATTCAATCACATGTGTTTCAACACCTAACGCTTTTAGTGCACCAGCGGCTTCTAACCCTAATAAACCACCACCAACAACCACACCATTTTTACTGCGACGTGCTGTTGCTTCAATGGCATTAAGGTCTTCAATGGTACGATAAACAAAACAGTCTTTGCTTTCATTACCTTTAATGGAAGGTACCCAAGGATATGAACCTGTTGCCATGATCAATTTATCGTAATAAACCGCACGACCCGTTTGCGAATGAATTACTTTTTCTTGGCGATTAATGGTCAGTGCACGCTCACCAATTAATACATTAATATTGTGTTTTTCATAAAACCCCTCTTTAACTAAAGAGAGTTCATCTGCGGTATGATGAGAGAAATATGAGGAGAGATGAACACGATCATAAGCAACACGTGGCTCTTCACAAAATGCAGTAATTTCAAATTGCTCCAGATCGGCTTTTTCAATAAAGTCTTCAATAAAACGGTGGCCAACCATCCCATTACCAATGATTACTAATTTTTGCTTACTCATATATCCCTCATTAAATAACTATTTTTTAATTAAGCGCAGATTACCAAAATGTAATAAAATTACATTGATAGATATCAATTACTGTTACACAAGTGCAACAAATAGGTCACGAATGGGTAAAAATCAACCACAACTGGGTAACAGATGCGCAACAAAACCACACTAGTAATGTGGTTGTTGACGATTTTATAACACCTTCTCGTTATAAAATTACATTTTACCGACAATTGGATTACAAAATGAATGATTCTTGTTACAAAATTATAATAAGTGCCTGCCTATTAGGTCAGCGAGTTCGTTATGATGCAAAAGTCAAAACCTACCACAGCCCACTCATCAACCAGTGGCTATTACAAGGGATAATATTACCCGTATGCCCTGAAGTATTAGGGGGGTTACCCACACCACGTCCAGCGGCGGAAATACAAATAAACAAACGTATTCAAACCCAACAAAATGAAGATGTCACAGATTCTTTTATGCAAGGTGCAGAGAAAACATTAGCCATTGCACTACAACATAATATAAAACTTGCCATCTTAACGGAAAGAAGCCCCTCTTGTGGTAGTTCAAAAATTTATGATGGGAGTTTTTCTAACATGCTGATTGATGGCCAAGGAGTAACAACTAAATTATTACGAGAGAACGGAATTTTAGTATTTAGCCAATTTCAATTAAAAAAAGTGCAGACTCAGCTCTCTTTATTAGCAAAACTACCCGAGTAATTTGACTGAAAATCGGAGGAATGATAGATGAAATACATTATTCTGGGTATCACAATGCTACTTTCAATCACCTGGCATTGGGCTCAAGCAAGTAATCTAGCTAAAAACCAATACAACGAAATTAAAATACAAGGAAAGGTGATTGGTTTAGAGGGTAATGTGATACTTAAAATAAAAGATAATTATCTTAGCCTCTCCCCTTACGAACGATTTACTTTGGCAATACAGACCACAACACACAAAAATTTAATCATACAAGTTATCAATCAACCCGAAAATCAACAGTGTAAACTGGAAAAATCTATACCTACAGAAAACATAATACGTCTTATTGTCTCATGCCAGATGATGACTAAAACAACAATGACAGTGGCTTTTTAACGACGACTAATTCCGATAACCCACTGTTCATATTAATTATGTTAAAAAAAACGAACCTTAACCTCTAGTAAGTGGATCACAAACTCACTGAGAATCCGCTTTAATACGTTGCAATATCTCGCTTCTTCTCTTTTTCGTTGCTTGCCCCCACTCTTTTATCTCCTCCAAACTACGTAAACAGCCGATACATACACTTTCTCTGCTTAAACAACAATTGCCCACACAAGGGCTTTCTATTTTATCCATTTTTGACTCTTTTTGGGGGCTTAATAGCATTATATCCGTTACACTATGCAACAATTTTATAACACTCACAAAGGAAGTTCAGATGTTTATCATTCGTTGGATCTTAGGTCGACTCATTTTGCTGCTTAACTTTATTTTCAGCCCTAAAAAATTACAGCGCAAAGCAACTGAGCAAGCGGCAGTTGATGCACAAACTAAATCTCTGCAGCTTTATCAATATGCGGCCTGTCCATTTTGTGTAAAAGTACGTCGAGATATTCGCCGTAATGGTCTCAACATTGTTACTGTAGATGCAAAACTAGCTGATAATAAACAACTACTTGCCTCGCAAGGTGGTAAAGTTCAAGTACCTTGTTTACGCATCGAAGAAAATAATAAAGTGAGTTGGATGTATGAATCATCTGCAATTAGTACTTACTTAAATGAACGCTTCGCATAAATGACTGTTCATGGTCGGTTTTTACCGACCTATTTCACCATAAACTGCAACAGTAGCGTTTTATCTTCACCATAAAGATACAACGCTTTTCCCTCTTCTTTAACCTGCCATTTTTTCACTTTAGGCAGTGCCGCCAAGAAATATTTTTCTACCTCCATCAGTCCAGCACAATATTTCGATGATGAGATAAATTGATTAAACATAATGGTGCCCTCTTCAATTTGATAGCTACCTTGGAATTTATTACAACCTCCACTACCAAAAGCATAATTTTTTTCCATATCAAAACTCAGATGTGCTTTACTTCTCTGCTTCGTTTGTAATACCCAGAACTTATTTCCGAGTAAGTTTTGAATATCTAATTTGACAGGCTCTGGTACCGGTGAGGGAGTCGCGGTAATAATTTCTATCACCCTTGGCGTTGGTGTCATTATTTTAGCAATCATTATTTTTTTACGTGGTTTGGGGGGGATTTGCATCTCAATGGTGAGTGGCTGAGAAAGGTCAGCACGGGTTAACGGCAACAACCCTTTATTTACATATAAAACGTTATGGTTATTAATTACCTGTACACGTAGTTGATAAATACCCACATCAGACAATGAGTTAGTTAAAACGGGTAACTTAAATAATTGGGGGAAATTACTAAAATCACTGCCCTCAGAAGCAGCCAAAATAGCAAATTTCGTTTCCCCTTGAGCGCGAGATTCTAAGCTTAATTTGAAAATAGTACTGGGTTCAACTTCTATAGAATATTCATAATGTAACTGTCCATTAATGGTAACCGCTTTAGGTATGTTGTATAACGCATACCCTTCTGCAAGTGCAACGGAAATTGCGATAGCAATTAGGATCCAATACAACTTTTTCATATTCAAGCCTCGCTTTAATTAATCTCACTTATTAATCAAAGCGTAGTGCATGAAAAGCAATCTCTCTAGTGATGGTGGTGCTTTAAAAAGCTTTTAGGCACAAGCTCTGCGATAAAATCACGCGCGCCACGCCGTAGAAGAGAGCTAAAATATAAAAGAAGAATAATAGCAAGGCTGACCATTTGCCAGAGGCTGTAATTTTCAATGCTTTGCTCAAGCCATGTCAATGATATTACCTCAATATATTGGTTTAACAGTAATCCCATTAAGAACGCTCCCACTAACATCAACATAGCAAGACTCATGGCAGCAAAGAATCCCTGTTGCTGTTTCAATGTTTTAAGCAACTCTAAACTAATTGTTGGTGCAATCAAAAAGAAGGCAATGGCAGCCCCCGGTGATAAGCCCGCCATTAATAAAACGGCAAGCACTGGCGTAATACCTGTAGCACAAAGTGCAAAAGGAAAAGCAATCACCAGCATCACTAACACTTGTAACCATAATGCTTGATCAAAGAACGACCATGCAGGTGTTGTAGACAATGTTGCTGCTAATGCCCAGCCTAATAAAACCCACGGCGCAGTATGATCTAATTGATGCTGATAACCCTGTTTAATCGCAGTAATAAAGCGTGATGTGGGCTTACCACCAGAACAACTATGCACTGTAATTGAAGAGATAGTGGCTTTAAAATGTCGCCCTAATAGCCACGCAATCGAAAGTGCAAAAACAGCCGCTAAACCAAGACGTAATAACAACATCTGCTCACCTAATAAAGGCAGTGAGATCAGCAGAGCATCAAAACCAATAATGGGCGTAGCAATTAAAAAAGCAGTGGCAAAGGTCTGATTTGCGCCTAACCCCAATAACTGTTGATGCATTTTACTGGCACTCGGAGAACAAACAGGCAGAGGTAATCCATACACAACCCCTTTCAAGCTATCTTTGAAAAAATGTTGACTACCCTGCATCGGCATAATAGAAAACTTAGGTTTAAAATAATGCATCAGCGCACTTAATAAGTAAGCAAACAGTAACATAGGCGCGCTATATAGCGCTATTTTTACAAAGTTAAGCAGTGTTAATGCCGTGTTAGAAGCCCCTTCTGCTTCGTGATCATGTTCTTCATGAGCATCTACTTCGTGACCATGTTCTTCATGAGCAT
>NZ_ATUO01000158.1 GCF_000420245.1 Psychromonas hadalis ATCC BAA-638
CTGCGGAAAATTTAGATCACATACTTAATGTAATTGGTATTACATAAATAACTTGCGCTAAATTGTTTTCAAAAACCCTAAAATGACGGGTTATTTTGAAAACAAAAACGCAAGTAATTTTGAAGCCGATTCTAATTAGTGTGCTTAACCTGTATTACGTAGGCCGGCAGCAATACCTGCAATAGTGACCATCAATGCTTGGTCGATAACAGGACAGATCTCATCGCCATTTTTACGTGAACGAGAAAGCAGTTCCGCTTGTAACATGTTGAGTGGATCAACATAGGGGTTACGCAATGAGATAGACTCTTTGATCCAAGGTTGTTCTTGCATCAGTTTATGATCAGGAATCGTCTCTAATACCATTTCACGGGTCAGTTTTAAATTATCACGTAAACGTTGACCAAGAGGCCATAGCTCTTTTGGTACTAAACGCTCTTCATAGAATTTGGTGAGTTCTTCATCGGCTTTTAAGAATACCATTTCAAACATCTCTAAACGAGTATGGAAGAAAGGCCAGTTACAATACATCTCTTGTAATAGTTCTTTTTTACCTTCATCGAGCAAGGTTTTGAGTGATGTACCTGCGCCTAACCATGCAGGTAACATTAAGCGGTTTTGGCTCCACGCAAAGATCCACGGAATGGCACGTAGGCTTTCAATACCGCCATTTGGTTTGCGTTTTGCTGGGCGACTACCAAGGGCTAATTTTCCGAGTTCCAGTTCAGGTGTTACGCTGCGAAAATAGGGAACGAAGTCAGGTTCATCATGAATGAAGTGGCGGTACTCTTGACAAGATTGTTCTGCAAACTGATCCATCAAGTCACGCCACTCTTGTTTCGGTGCTGGTGGCGGTAGTAGGTTTGCTTCTAAAATAGCGGCGGTATAAAGGTTGAGACTTTGCACTGCAACTTTAGGTAAACCAAACTTAAAGCGGATCATCTCGCCTTGCTCCGTCACGCGTAATCCACCTTTTAATGAACCGGGAGGTTGTGAAAGTAGTGCTTGATGTGCAGGTGCGCCACCACGACCAATTGTACCGCCACGTCCGTGGAACAGTACCAGCTGAATATCGTTCTCTTCACTAAGTTTAACTAACGCTTCTTGTGCTTGATATTGTCCCCAGTTAGCCGCCATGACACCTGCATCTTTTGCAGAATCAGAGTAACCGATCATAACGTGTTGTACGCCGTTGATGTAACCACGGTACCAATCAACAGCAAATAGACGCTGCATTACTTCTTTGGCGTTATTAAGGTCGTCTAATGTTTCAAATAGCGGTGCAACAGGAATGCGGAACGGACAACCTGCTTCTTTCAATAACAGTTGTACGGATAAAACATCGGAGGCTTGACGTGCCATAGAGATGATATAGATACCTAATGCTTCTGGATCTGTTTGTGCGACCACTTTACAAGTATCTAATACCTCTTGTACTTCTGCAGATGGTTTCCAATTTGCAGGAATAAGGGGGCGCTTACTGTTTAGTTCTTGTAGTAGGAATGCTTGTTTATCAGCTTCATTCCATGCGTTGTAATCGCCTAGGCCTAAATAACGGGTTAGTTCAGAAAGGGTATCACCGTGACGTTCGCCATCTTGACGAATATCCAGTTTTACTAAGTTCACACCAAAACAGGCAACACGGCGGAGAATATCTAAAATCAGACCATTTGCAATAGAGTGCATACCACAATTTTTAAGTGACTGATGACAAAGCTCAAGGGGGGCTTTTAACTGCTCGGTACGTGTGATCAGATCTTGTGCATCACTTTTTTGATTTTGCAGGATGGCACTTAGTGCGGTTAATGTCTCTTTTAGTTCACCGCGTAATTTGCGTAAAATCGCACGGTAGGGCTCATCAACCTCACCCACTACAGCACGCAGTTGTTCATCGCAGTTATCCATTGATAACTCTTCAGTAAGCTGTTTGATATCTTGTAGATATAAGCTCACCGCCATCCAGCGACTGGTTAACAATACTTCTTGGGTTACTTTCGCGGTCACAAAGGGATTTCCGTCACGGTCTCCCCCCATCCAAGAGGTAAATTTAATCGGTGTTGCATCTGTTGGTAGTGATAACCCTAAACCATCTTGTAGTTTTTGATCTAATTCGCGTACATAAAGTGGTACTGCTTCCCAAAGGCTATTTTCAATCACTGCGAAGCCCCATTTAGCTTCGTCTACTGGTGTCGGGCGATTTTTACGAATATCGTTGGTATGCCATGCTTGAGTAATTAATTGCTCAAGGCGATTCAATAACTGATCGCGTTCTTTGTCGTTAATATCAGAAATTTCTAGCAGGCTTAAACAGTCATTAATGGCGGTATGTTTATGGATCAGTGTACGGCGAGTGATCTCAGTAGGATGTGCGGTTAGCACCATATCCATTGAAAGTTCATTGATCGCTATTTGCATTTTTTCTTCAGAGATATCTGAATTTTTTAATTTTTCAATCAGTTGCTTCATTGGATCAGGTGCACAAACGCCACTATCGCAATGGCGAGAGATGCCGTGGAACTGCTCTGCAATATTTGCAAGGTTTAAAAAGTGTGTAAAAGCACGTGCAACAGGGACTAATTCATCATCAGAGAGGTTAGCCAGTACGCTAATTAGTGTCTCGCCATCTTGTTTATTACCTGCGCGAGAAGCTTTAGAAAGTTGGCGAATGGATTCTATTTTATCAAGGAACTCAGTACCTAAATGTTCACTGATACTTTTACCGAGTAACTGTCCTAATAAATTTACATTACCACGTAAATTTGCATATTGCTCTGTCATAAAACCTCTCTATTCTGTAATAAAATTACAGGTTTAATCTGTAATAAGGTGGATAAACTACCACAAAAGCGGTAACAGTCAATCACAGCGCACGGTTTAGTCTATTATTTAAGCGTATTTTTATGTAATTAAATTACACAATAGCGTTGGATCAATTTATTGATAACTTGTTGTGTTGGTATTACAAAAGCCAGATCTAAATACTCATTGGGTTGATGTGCTTGGGCAATATGACCCGGCCCTAATACGATGGTATCGCACCCAAGTTGCTCAATAAAAGGTGCTTCAGTGCAGTAATTTGCACTGGTAGCTTGGTTGCCAGTATAGATTTCGGCTTGTTTGATCAGGTCTGAATGCGCTGGGCATTGATAAGAGGGAATCGGCTCATGTAAATGGCGAATATCAACACTGTTTGGATAACGTTTTTCAATCTCCTTGAGGGAGTCTTTGACGGTGATAAATAGCTCATTAGTGCTAATGCCTGGAATGGGGCGCATATCGATATGTAAGTCACAGCAGCCACAAATACGATTAGGGCTATCTCCACCATTAATGGCACCAAAGTTGAGTGTTGGATAAGGTACTGCAAAATGTTCGTTATGGTATTTATCTTTAAATATTTGTTGTACCTTTTTAAGTTCGCCAATCACAAGGTGCATTATCTCAATCGCATTTAACCCTTTGTCAGGATCAGAACTATGACCACTGTGGCCGGTAATACGAATGCCTTCCGACATATGCCCTTTATGCATCACCACAGGCACCAATCCTGTAGGCTCTCCAATAATGGCGTAATCGGGTTTGATTGATTGTTGCTCTGCAATTGCCTGTGCGCCAGACATGGTTGTCTCTTCGTCAGCAGTGGCTAAAATCCGCAGAGGTTTGTTGAGTTTGCTAAGATCGGTGCTTTTTAAAACCTCAATAACAAAAGCGAAAAAACCTTTCATATCAATAGTACCTAATCCATATAAGCGGTTATCTTTTTCAACCACGGTAAAGGGGTCAGTTTCCCATCCAGCCTCATCAAAAGGGACGGTATCGGTATGGCCAGCAAGTAATAATCCACCATCGCCACTGCCATAGGTGGAAACTAAGTTATATTTACCTGGCACATTTGGCACTTCCGTTATCTCATTACTAAAACCGAGTTCTTCTAACCATGTGGCCAATTGATTGATCACTTTTAAGTTGCTTTGATCCCATGATTTGTCTGTGGAGCTGATGGAGGGGATGGCAATGAGATCTTTATATAAATTAATAAATGTTGGCAGTGACATAAGTGACCTTAAGTTATTAGAGTGGGGTAAGCTTTAATTTAAACAAAAAAAAGCCTTAAGTAAAAACTTAAGGCTTTTTTATCGTATTATCTTTAGACTGTGAATTTGCTCACTTCTGCAATTAGTTTGTTCGCTTGGTTTTCAAGTTCACGACTCATTGCATCATTTTGTTGAGATGTTTCACCTGAATTTTCTGCGACATCACGAATCGAAACAACATGACGATTCACTTCTGAGGCTACCACGCTTTGCTCCTGAATGGCGGTCGCGATAGCGGTGGTCATGTCCATAATACCAACAATATCATGGTTAATTTGCTCTAACATCTCTCCCGCTTTATTTGCTTGCTCTGCACTTTCTTGTCCCTCGTTACGACAATCGGTCATTAATTCGACAATGTTTTTAGTGCGACTTTGTAAAGAGCTAATGATATTTTCAATCTCTTTGGTGGATGCCTGTGTGCGACTTGCAAGGGTGCGAACCTCATCGGCAACCACAGCAAAACCACGACCCTGTTCACCGGCGCGTGCCGCTTCAATGGCCGCATTAAGTGCAAGTAGGTTAGTTTGATCGGCAATACCACGAATAACATCTAACACACTACCAATCGTTTCGCTGTCTTTCGCAAGGAGATTAACCACTTCTTCAGATTCGATTAATTTATCAGAGAGTATACCGATCTGTTCAATAGTGGCATCAACCCCCTGTCTACCAACCGCAGCGTGCCGATTGGTTTGGTCGGCTTTGTCTGCAGCATCGGTGGTATTGCTGGCAATCTCTTCAATGGTCGCCACCATCTCTGTGACAGCGGTTGCCACCATATCAGTCTCTTGCATCTGTGCTTGCACACCCTCATTCGCTTGATGAATATTGGCGGTTAAAGTGCCTGTTGCACGGCTCACATTACTGGCAGACTCTTGCACTGAAATAATGAGGTTATGAAAATTTTCAATCATGCTATTAAATGCGTTTGCCATCTCTGCTAGTTCATCATTATTTTTTGTGGAAACGACGATAGTAAGGTCGTTGGTTTCTGCAATTTTCACAATTGAATTTTTAATAAACAGTATGCCACTCATAATGCTACGGCTTACGACCGCGCCCATAACAATAGAAAGTATTAATGCAATGGCAAACAGTAGGTAGGTTACATTGCTGATTGATTTTATATAACCTTCAATTGCTTGATCGGTTTTAGAAACTAATGATTTTTGTTGTTGAATAACCCGTGTTGCGCTATCAAATAGCTCTTTACGCAAACCACTTTGAGCATTATAACCAAATATTTTTTGCTCTTTAGCGAGATCCAAAAATGCTTTTTTGTATTTTGGTAATGAATAATTGACCGCTGTTTTTTTGCCGATAGAGAGGCTACTGCCCTCTACGCCAGCTGCTAATTTTTTGTAAATGCGTTCAAATTTCCGGGTGTGTTTGCGATCAAAATCCATTAAAAAATCTTTTTCATAACGGCGTAATTGTAAGGTTAAACTGAGCATCTCAAAATCAGATTGTCCAATTGAGCGCTCAACTTGTTTTACTGATTTTGTTAATGCACCGTATAAACCATCTCGTGTTGTTAGACCAATACGCTTCTGAGACTCGACTAACGAGGTAAATTTTTGACGGTAGTCACCTAATGCGGAAATGAGTGTTAAAACTTCATTGGTTGGTGTCCCCATCGCATCCAAGCTTTTTTTAATGGTCGCTAGTTGATTCTCTAACTTGGTATCTTGTGCATTAAAATCATCAACGTCAGAAAGTTTTTTCTGGGCGATAAAATTTTTCTCATAATGTCTGAGCTGTAAAATACCAGACTCAATGGCACCGATATCCTGGGCTAGTGAGATATCTTTTTTCAATGCAGAAGAAGAAAAATTAAGTAGAACCAGCATAGCGAGCATACTAGCAATGGAGATGGCGGTGTTGGCGACCAGTTTATGTTTTATTAGCATGTAATGTACCCAAGTCCTTTTTTATTTTAATAACAGCGAACTGTATGAACAGCTTATATCGCTATTTTTGAGTCGGCCAGAAAATAATGAAATTTAATTTTTTTTTGTGATAAAGCCTACGTTTAGTCAGGTTATTGACTGTGTAACGCATTCCGCACAGGATTGCATTTATCATGCCTAAATTGTAAATCGGCTAATCTCTTTATTTAAAATACCTCATTGGCGAGAGAGTTCTTCACTCATCGCGCTGTTTTGTGATGCAGATTCACTGGTGACTTCTGTAATATCACGAATTGAAACTACATGGCGGTTTACTTCGCTTGCGACTGCACTCTGTTTTTCAATGGCCGCCACAATAGTGGTATTCATATCCATAATGGTCACCACATCACTGTTTATCTTTTCTAGTAATCGGCCCGCCTCTGCTCACTCTGATTGCGACACTCAATCATCAATTCGAGAGGTGCGTGCTTGATAGTGAGCTAATAATTGTTTCTATCTCTTTGGTAGATGTTTGTGTACGGCTTGCTAACGTGCGTACTTCATCTGTCACCACTGCAAAACCACAACCCTGTTCGCTCGCTCTGGCTACTTCTATTGCCATATTGAGTGCCAATAAATGCGTTTGCCATTTCAGCAAGTTCATTTTTACTTTTAGTGAAAACTTCAATGGTTAAATCGTTACTCTCTGCTATTTGTACAATAGAGTTTTTAATATACAAGATGCCATTCATAATACTCCGTGCGACCAATCAACCTGTTGTGAAAGAGATAAGTAAAGCGATGGAGAACAACCCGTCAGTGAGCTGTTTAATTGAGGTTATATATTCAGTAACGGCAGTATTGTTTTTTGAGACTAAACTTGCTTGAAATGTTTTTACTTGTTGGGCCCTCTCTTGCATCGCTTTTTGTAAGCCGTGACTGGGACTCAGTCCTAATGTTTTTTGTTCCTCAGCGAATGCTAAAAAAATTTCTTTATATTCTTTCAATGAGCTAGAAATTGCATTTTTGTGTACTTCAGGCAAGTCACTTTTATTGATGTATTTTGCGAGCTCAGTAAAATCACGTTGAAATTTTCGAGTCTGTTTTTATCTAATAACAACAAAAAATCTTTCTCATTACGGCGTAGTTGTAATATTAGACTTAATACTTGGTAATCATGTCGACCCACTCGAATCTCTGCATTACACACCGCTTTCGTGAGTTTTCCATAAAGTGCATCTTGAGAGTGTAAACTAATCCGTTTTTGTGTTTCAACGAAGTTGCTAACGTGTTGCTGATATTCGGCTAATACACGATTAAGATCATTCACGTCATTGAGTGTGATACCTATCGGCTTTAGCTGTTTATCAACATTTTTTAAAGAGACATTTAGTTTGTTCATCGTTTGTAAAAATAGGTCGACACTTTGTCGTTTTTTATAGGACTGGAAGTTTTTTCGTGTACTCGAAGCTGTAATAAGTCCGCTTCAATGATGCCTATATTTTGTGACAGGGTAATATCTTTTTGTAATGCTTCCGAGATTAAATTCAATAGCAACAGCATCGCGAGCATGCTCAGTATTGATATTCCCGTATTAGCAATGAGTTTGTACTTTACGAATATTATTGATTAACCGTAAGCGTCTGGGTAATGGCACCTAGCTACGCTTAATATTCCATGGTAGCAACGCATCAATATCATTCGGGTTTTCAGCAATCTGCTGCAAGCAGGTTGCGATATAATCATGAACAATAAGATCATTCGCTTTTGCTGTTTCAACCAAACTATATAAAATTGCACTCGCGTTCGCACCTGTATTGGTGTACGAGAATAGCCAAGCCTTACGACCTATCACAAAGGGCTTCACTGCACGCTCTGCTCGATTATTATCAATGCTTAACCTGCCATCTTCGAGATAACGCTGGAATTT
>NZ_ATUO01000159.1 GCF_000420245.1 Psychromonas hadalis ATCC BAA-638
ACTTGCTCTAAATTATTTCCAAAAAACCTTAACGACTGGTTATTTTGAAAACAAAAGATCAAGTAATTTTGAAGCCGATTTTAAGTAAAAAATAGGGTCGATTAGCGGTGCTTAATCGACCCTTTAAGGAAGTATAATGCAATCACAATTTGAGCCACTTATCTGTACCAAACGTATCGATGAAACCGCTGATGCCACTACGTTTGAATTTAAAAAATTGGATGATAGCCCTTTTGATTATAAAGCAGGGCAGTTTATTACTTTTGAAGTTGATGTGGCGGGTGAGCTGGAATATCGTGCTTATTCGCTCTCTTCAACGCCTTCAAAACCTCAGTCTGTTGCGGTCACAATTAAGCGCGTAATAGGTGGTAAAGTCTCTAATTACTTATTGGATCACCTACAAGCGGGTATCGCTTTACCTGCAATGCCACCTGCGGGCGAATTTACCATTGAAAATAATCAAGTTAGTGCTGATATTCTCCTCATGAGTGCAGGTAGCGGGATCACTCCGTGTATGTCGATGGCACGTTGGTTATTAGATACACAGCAAAAGGTGAATATTCACTTTATCTATAGCGCACGTAGCGAAGCCGATATTATTATGGCGAGTGATTTAGCAATGCTTAATGAGCAATATGATAACTTTCAGCTTTCCTTTATTTTAGAAGAAACAGAAAGTGCTGAATTTATCAAAGGGCGTTTAAATGTGCATAACCTCACACAACTTGTGCCAGAGGTAGCAGGGAAAACTATCTTTACCTGTGGACCCACACCTTATATGCAAGTAGTTGAAACGCTGGCTGAAGAGCGTGGTTTTGATATGGCACTTTTCCATAAAGAGAGTTTTGTACCTAAAGTGGAAGAAAAACAGGAGCAGAACGATAACGGTGTAAGCTATCAAGTCGTTGCCCCACAACATGGTAAAAACTTCACTATTACTGCCAATAAAACCCTACTTAATGCGTTAGAAGAAGCGGGTGTGCCTATTGTTGGCGCTTGTCGCTCTGGTGTGTGCGGTGCTTGCAAATGTAAAGTAACGGGTAGTGTTGAAAGCACCAGCCGTGAAACATTAACCGCTAAGCAAATTGAGCAAGGTTATGTGTTAAGTTGTAGTACAAGAGCAACGTCAGACTTAGTGGTTGAGCTTTGAGTTATTAATTAAGGCGCTGTATAGCGTCTATTTTTCTTCTGCACGCGTTTGTGATAGCGCGGTTGCGATTAAACCCGTTGGCACGGCAACAATACCTAATCCCACCATTAACACAAAAAAGGTAAAGACTTTTCCGCCGACAGTAATAGGGTACATATCACCATAACCTACAGTGGTGAGTGTGGTTAATGCCCACCATAAACTGTGGAAAACAGATTGGAATTGTTCTGGTTGTGCCGCATTCTCAAAATAGTAGATGCCGACGGAGGAAAGGTAAAGCATGATTAATGCAACAAATCCAAACAGTAACATCTCCTCTTTGACCAAGATAAATGCGCGCTTAAAACGCTGTAATGCTTTACTGTATTTGAACAGTTTAAAAATGCGCAATAGTCTGAATAAACGAAATAGTCGCACTGTGCGTAAATCAAGCCCTGATGCGATGTAAAAAGGCAAAATGGCCATTAAATCGATAAATCCGTAAAAGCTAAAAATGTAACTTAAACGCTTATCAGCAACATAGATGCGCAATAGGTATTCAAGCGTAAATAAGATAACAATAACCGTTTCAATTAGATGCAGAGAATGGCGCTGTGTGGTTGATAGATTAGGTAACGTTTCCAGTGAGAAAGTGATCAGGGAAAGTATGATTAATGCTTGGATGAAAAGTGCAAAGAGGTGCCCTAGCTTGGTATCACTATTATGAACCAGTGCATGCAGGTTATTTTTAGAAAATATTTTTTTAAACAGCAATGTAACCCCCTTTTTGATAGTGAGTATACGTTAATGGGTGGCTAAAGAATAATCCATATTTTGTAGATGTTTTATTAGGCGATAATTAACTTGACTGGTTTTGGTAAACTTTATAATGGGCAGTGCCTAATGGATTGGCTGGTGGAGAGTCCACACGATAACCCTCAATCACGCCAGCACAAAAATGTCACACTGATATCTGCATTGCTGTGCCGCAAGGAATTGAATTAAAAATCTTAGCTACTGACTTATGCTCCTACATGCGCAACACGGTCACAGATAAAAAACACTATAGTTTATATTGGGAACCGTTGGTTACGCAGGTGATGAAGTCTGGTGTGGAAACCGATGATCGCCCCTGTTTTGAGCTTTACCATCACGTAATTTTAACTTTTTGCATTACATTGAGATGAGAGTGAAATTAAGTTTTTATTCGCATCTATTTCTCTCGATGTTAGTCTTCAAAACTTACCCTCTTTTTAGCAAGTCAACTAAGCTACTGATGCAATTCAATATAAAAACAGTGTAAAGTGAGCATCTGATTGATCTGTTAGGATAAAAAATGAAATTGGAAAAAGTCCCATTAAGTGCATTAAATGGTGTGGGTATTAAAATGTCTGAACGGTTAGAGAAGATCGGACTCTTTAGTGTTGCCGATCTGCTCTTTCATCTGCCGTTGCATTATCAAGACAGAACTCGAATTTATCCTATTGCAGAGCTACAAGATGGCATGCAGGTTAGTGTACAAGGACATATTATTAGCTGTAATGTGCAGATGGGTAAACGCCGAATCCTAAAGTGTCAGATAGGAGATGAAACGGGCAGAGTGATGCTCAATTTTTTCCATTTCAACGCCTCGCAAAAAAACAGCTTTCGTGAAGGTCAATTGATCAAATGTTTTGGTGAGTTTAAACGCGGTTATCAAGGTTTTGAAATAACCCATCCAGAATACAAATTGATTAAACAACGTGAAACATCAACTGCAGAAGAGAAGTTAACTCCTATTTACCCTGCCACAGAGGGATTAAAGCAGAATGGTTTACGTAAACTCGCACTACAAGCGATTGATATGTTAAAACAAAATGGTATTGATGAGCTATTACCTACACAGTTATTAAGTCATCCTATCAGTTTACAAGATGCGCTGTTATACCTGCACCAGCCTCCATCCGATGCCAATATTGAGCAGTTAGAAGCTAAAACTCACCCCGCACAGCAACGTTTGATTATTGAAGAGTTGCTCGCACAACAACTGAGTATGTTAGCAATGCGTGCCTCGGCACAATCACATCAATCGGTCAGCATTGATAACGTCGGCTTATTGCATAATAAGTTGCTAGCAAACTTAGGGTTTTCGCCAACCAATGCACAAAGCAGAGTCGCTAAAGAGATTCAAGCAGACTTACAACAAGCGATACCGATGATGCGTTTGGTGCAAGGCGATGTTGGATCAGGAAAAACATTAGTGGCGGCACTTGCTGCATTAAGTGTGATTGAAGCGGGTTATCAGGTGGCACTCATGGCACCTACTGAATTATTAGCAGAGCAGCATTTTATTAATTTTAAGAAGTGGTTTGAGCCGTTGAATATTCGAGTCGGTATGTTATCGGGCAAGATGAAAGTGAAAGAGAAGCGCTCGCAAACCGAAAATATACAACTCGGTCTCTCAAAAATGGTGGTGGGCACCCATGCACTGTTTTCTGATAATGTTATTTTTAATAATTTGGCATTAATTATCGTTGATGAGCAACACCGTTTTGGTGTGCATCAACGTTTAGCGCTCAGGGAGAAAGGTCTGTCTACTGGGCTTGCGCCACATCAACTGACTATGACGGCTACCCCTATTCCACGCACGTTAGCCATGACCGCTTATGCCGACTTGAAAGTCTCAGTGATTGATGAGTTACCACCGGGGCGCACCGCAGTGAAAACCGTGGCGCTACCTGATACACGACGCGACGATATTGTTAAGCGCGTCTATCAGTCCTGTAAAAATGAGGGGCGACAAGTTTATTGGGTGTGTACCTTGATTGAAGAGTCGGAAGTTTTAGAGTGTCAAGCGGCGGAAGATACTGCTAATAACTTACAACTCACACTGCCTGATCTGCGTATTGGCCTTGTTCATGGGCGCATGAGAGCAGATGAAAAGTTGTATGTGATGGATGCCTTTAAAGCTGCTGAGTTGGACTTGCTGGTGGCGACAACCGTGATTGAGGTAGGAGTGGATGTACCTAATGCCAGTTTAATGATTATTGAAAATCCTGAGCGCTTGGGGCTTTCACAGTTACACCAACTACGTGGACGAGTGGGTCGCGGTAGCGTGGCGAGTCACTGTGTATTACTGTATAAAAATCCGTTGTCATTTACCGCTAAAAAACGTTTGCAAATTTTACGTGAAAGTAACGATGGTTTTTATATCTCTGAGCAAGATCTGTTGATTCGAGGTCCGGGAGAAGTATTAGGTACTAAACAAACAGGTGTAGCGCAATTTAAAATTGCCGACTTGTTGCGCGATCAAGCCTTAGTGCCGTATTCGTTACAACTTGCACAGCAGTTGCTCTGCAGTCATCCTGAATTAATTGCGCCTTTAACGAAGCGTTGGTTAGGTGATAAAGCGCAGTATGCGCATGCTTAAACGTATTTTTCTAATAAGCACCTTATTACTGGGATTGTTATCTGTTTCGATAGCCAGCTTTGTCTATTTTTTAAATATCAATGATTACTCTGATTGGATAACAACGCAGGTTAAACAAACAACGGGTTATGATCTGCGTTTTGAGCATTTTGAAAACAGCTGGTTAACAGATAAAAGCTTCTCGTTTACAGGGCTTGCGCTCTACCAGCAAGGTAAAAGAGTGGTGTATATTAAGCAGCTTGATCTACAGGTAGACAAGTTGGACTTATGGCAACGTGAACTGGATATTCAATTTATTAAATTACAGGGTGTTGATATTGATTTTACGCAAACGGTGATCCCTCCTGTGTTAACTTCACAGAGCCAATCACAGACAGAAAAACAGCGTCGAATAATACAAAGCATAGCGTGGGAAAGGTTTCATGTTGGCAAGTTTCAACTTATTGATCTGAATGTTGCCTTACAAAAAGAGGACAAAAATTTACTGCTAAAAGAAGCATCTATTACGTTAAATGATCTGCTGATTATTGAAAGGCAACAGCTAAAAATGCTACCCGTCAGCTTGGATTTAGTCACAACGTTTAACAGCCTGACACTGAGTAATAAGCAACAAAGCATGTTTTTGCAAAATTTGCAGTTATCAGCGCAGGCGGATCTATTACAACGAAAAGCGAGATTAAATTTAAGTCTCGAATCGATGGCACTTCAACCTGATCAGCAATTTCATGCATTACAGTTAACCATGCAATTGGAGCAAGAGAAACTACGCATCGCACATTTTAGTGCTGATGCTTTTTCAGGAAATTTAACAATGCAAGCAGATGTGTTGTTAGCGCTCACTTTGTTTCCACTGCCTGATATTCAGGTCAAAGAGGTGATACTGCAATCATTGCTTGCTCAAGATATGCAGTTAACCATCCCCGCTTTTAAAAGGGAGGCTAACGAGAAAGATAAGGCTTCCCAAAAAGCATTATTGCCCATTGAAACACTGCTATTAAAAGGTCTACAGCTTAAAAATATTAATATACGCAGTGAAAATGCCGCCTTTCCATTGTTCATTACGGCACTAGATTTACAACTGAGCGACTTTACTCCGATTAGAAATTATCAATGGTTAGATCTTCCCTCGCACCATGAACAAACGGGTAGCTTCGCGGTTGCTTTTGAGCGTTTAAATTGGCAACAGGCTGAAATTGAACAGTTTTCAGTAACGGGTAGTTTGTCAGAGCAGGATCAAGGCTTGAAAACATTATATAAATTATTACCTGCAATTAAATGATATCAATTATCATTTGCATCTGTTCTTTTTTGATCTTATATTCTCCTTTTAAATAAAAAGGAGTGTGATCATGTTAGATAAAAATAGAATGAGTTTATTTACCGGTGCATTATTTGGTATTGGCTCGATTGCAGTGATGATGACGATTATCGGTATTTGTAGCTGGTTTATGATGCACTTACTTATTTTTAGGATGTAATGGATTAATATTTCAATAAGATCAAAACAGATAAAATCACATTTGTTATACTGCCCCCCTTTTAAATTTTAAGGGACTTCATGATTGAAAATAATTTTGCGATAACGGCGACGTTTATTGCTTATTTAGGGTTGATGCTTTATATCGGATATTATGCGTATCAGCGTACTGCTAACTCCTCAGACTACTTTCTTGGAGGACGTAATTTAGGGCCTTGGCCAGCCGCACTTTCTGCGGGTGCTTCCGATATGAGTGGTTGGTTATTGCTCGGTTTACCTGGTTATGCATACGCTGCGGGTATTGAATCATTATGGCTTGCTGTTGGCCTGTTAATGGGTACGTGGGCAAACTGGTTAATTTCAGCAAAACGTTTACGTACTTACAGTATTACCACGGATAACGCCTTAACGCTGCCTGAATTTATCTCTCGACGTTTTAATGATCAATCAAAATTAGTGCAAACCATTGCCGCCTTTTTCATTCTTATGTTCTTCCTTTTCTATACCAGTTCTGGGCTTGTGGCGGGTGGTAAATTGTTTGAGACGGTCTTTGGTTTAAATTACACTTATGCGGTGATCATTGGGGCTGTTTGTGTGGTTTCTTATACCCTATTTGGTGGTTTCTTAGCGGTTGCATGGACTGATTTAGTGCAAGGGTTATTGATGTCTGCGGCGCTCTTAATTGTACCGATTGCCACGATGCAAGGTGGATTTGGTCAGCTCAGTGCAGATTTAAGTGCCATTAACCCTGAATTGTTAACCTTGTGGAATGGCATTGATGGCAAGCCATTATCATGGATTGCCATTGTCTCGTTGCTTGCATGGGGCTTAGGTTACTTTGGTCAGCCACATATTTTGGCGCGTTTTAAAGCAACACGCAGTAATGCAGATTTAGTGACCGCACGCCGCATTGCGGTTATCTGGACTGCTATTTCAATGGTTGGTGCTGTATTAGTGGGGTTAGTGGGGCTCATTTATGTACAAGGTAACTTAGCGGAAGGTCTTGTAGATGGAGAGAAGATTTTCATGTTATTAGTTAATGCAATGTTCCATCCTATTATCGCAGGTATTTTATTGGCTGCTATCTTAGCCGCCATTATGAGTACCGCGGATTCTCAGTTATTAGTTTCTTCATCAGCATTAGCTGAAGATTTCTACAAACAGTTAATTAAGCCAGATGCTACAACAGAACAAGTGATGTTGGTAGGACGTTTAGGTGTGATTGCTTTGTCATTATTAGCATTGTTTTTAGCGATGAACCCAGATAGTTCTGTATTAGGTCTCGTTTCTTATGCATGGGCAGGTTTTGGTGCCGCATTTGGTCCTGTGATCATCCTTAGCTTGTATTGGAAACGCATGAACCGTAATGGAGCATTAGCAGGAATTTTAGTCGGTGGCATCACCATTGTTATCTGGAAACAGTTAACGGGTGGTATTTTTGAACTGTACGAAATCGTACCGGGCATTATTTTTGCAACCACTGCGATTGTAGTGGCAAGCCTAGCAACTAAAGCACCAGAGCAAGCGGTTATTGAGCAATTTGAGTTGTTTGAAAGTAACCTTAAAAGTTTTAAATAACAGCATGTACGGATGGCCTGTGGGTCATTCGTGCCTATTTTCTTACTCATTTTACTATTAGCTTTTTATTGTTATCTTCTTAATATCTGTTCATCATTATTTTTAATCTTTACACTTATACCGATTACATTAAGTATGTGATCTAAATTTTACGCAGGGAAAACAGCTTAATTCAAGGCGTAAGTTGACGTAAATGGTTGTTCCCTTTGCGAAACTTACAACGTAGAAGTGAGTT
>NZ_ATUO01000160.1 GCF_000420245.1 Psychromonas hadalis ATCC BAA-638
TTCAGTCGTCAGCTCGGACACTAAGACAAGGCGCAGTATGATGACAATGGCTAGCCCTTATCGAATACTGCAACGCCGAATTAGTTTTCGAGCTGGCGACCCACAAGGCAAGCTTTGAGGCAAACATCTTCGTTGTTAGAAAGTATCGGTTGAACCAGTTATACCTTCAACTTTCTGCCTAGAATCTGTTCACCTCACCGCTTGCTGAATTTTGCATTTTGAATGATAACGGGTATATACATCAGCCAATGGAGTACCTTATATGAAAGCATTATTATTAGGTTTAATAATTAGTTTACCTGTCGTAGCTCAGCAAGTGACTTATCAAGTAGATGGACAAAATTACCAAGGTTACTTTGCAAAAGCACAAGGGCAATCGAAAGGCAGTGTACTGCTCATTCATGATTGGGATGGGCTTACTGAATATGAGAAAAAACGCGCAGATATGCTTGCTAAAAAGAGTTATGACACCTTTGCTGCAGACTTGTATGGCGCAGGAAATAGACCCGTTGAAACAAAAGAAAAAAAGCAAGAAACCGCGAAGTTATATAAGACAGAGAAAAAATGCGTCGCTTAATTTTAGCCGCCATTACAGAATCAAAAAAATTAAGTAACCAAGAAATGGTTGTTATCGGTTATTGCTTTGGCGGTGCGGCCGTTTTAGAGTTAGCGCGATCGGGAAAAGCGTCAGACGTGAAAGGTTATGTTACATTTCACGGAGGCTTAGCAACACCAGAAGGACAAAATTATAAAAATTTAACTGCGCCTATTTTTGTTGCACATGGCGGTGCAGACAGTTCAATATCCCTAAAAAAAGTAGCCGATTTAGGGCTGCAACTTGAAGCAGTAAATGCGAATTATGAAATACAAATTTATTCTGGTGCTGCACATGCATTTACTGTGATGGGTTCACCTCGCTATCAAGAAGTGGCAGACAAAAAATCATGGAATACCTTTCTAGATTTTCTAGACAGCAACTTATAACCTTTCAGAAATTGCTATAAACGATACCAGACTAGCTGGATATCGTTATCGTCATTAAGCTTCGCAGAGCTTTAATTCATGATTTAGCCAAACAATCCGTTAGGGAGTTAACACATTGCATATCCTCGATTATCTGGTTAATAAGCACCTTTCACTCTTGCAACTAAAAAGTCCACGGCAGCTTTTATTTTAGGGACTTGGTAGCGCTGCTTTTGGTACAACAAAAATACACCTAAAGTACGATTGGTGGTGATATCAAGTGGCGGAGTGATCGGTAACTCTTGCAACTCGCCAGACTCAATATAAGGTTTTAATACCCAATGTGGCATCATTAAAATACCTGCGCCGGCGATCGTTTTATCTAAAAGCCACTTACCATTGTTACTAATTAATACCTGCTCTGCGGAAACATCTTGGCGTTGCCCCTGTATTTCACATATCCACGGGATCGGGCCATTGGGTGTTTTAAAATACAAGCCTTTATGCTGTTTCAACTCAAGCGCATCAACGGGGGTACCAAAAGTCGATAAATACGCTGGGGCCGCCACCATAATAAAATAATTATCCATTAACCTTACGGCGATCACACGTTCATCTGGCGCATAACCACCACGAATAGCCAAATCAACTTCATCGCGCCCTAGCGTTGAAAGCTCATCACTGAGGCTCACATTTAAGGTTATTTCAGGGTATAAACGATTAAACTCATCTAACAAAGGCAGTAAAATACGCTCACCAAAACCCACCATCGAGCTAATATTTAACACCCCCATTGGTCTCGCTTGATAGTTTTTTACGGTTTCGTCACATTGTGCTAATAGCTGCAGTACTTCGCTAACCTGTTGATAATATATTTTTCCTATCTCCGTTAAGCTAACCGCCCTGGTAGTGCGTTTTAATAGCGTCGCCCCCAGCATTTTTTCTAAGTCAGCGACTCTGCGCGACAGCGATGAAGGAGGCACAGAGAAAAATTCAGCCGCTTTACTAAAGCTGCCATTTTCGACCACTTTGACAAAATATTTGATTGCTCTTAATTGATCCATCTCGCCTCACACTTTTATTATTGTCTTTATGACAATAATGATTCGCCATTTAGGCGCTATATCTTACCCTAAAATACCCTAATAATAACCCCACTTAAAAGCACTCAGTCAAGATAACCGACAGGAAGAAAACACATGACCACATATACCGCGATTAACCTGAGCAAACGCCCCACTGGCGGCGCCATTACTGCCGATCTATTTTCAGTGGTAAGTAAAGAGATACCGAGCTTAGCCGATGGTGATGTTTTAGTTAAACAACATCATATGTCATTGGATCCTGCGATGTTTGGCTGGATGAGCCCTGATACCAACAGTTATATTGCACCTGTTGCTTTAGGTGATGTGATGCGTAGCTCGGGTATCGGTGAAGTGGTCGCGAGTCAGCACCCTGACTTTACAGTGGGCGAACGCGTCATGGGCATGATGGGCTGGCAAGAATATTACTTAAGTAACGGCCAAGGACTGAATAAAGTGAGCGCACCGCTATCTGATGAAGCGGTATTATCTGTTTTTGCGTTACCGGGATTAACAGCGACTCAAGGTTTATTTAATATTGGCAAACCACAAACAGGCGAAACAATTATTGTAACAGGCGCAGCTGGCTCGGTAGGCTCAATTGTTGGCCAGTTAGCTAAAGCAGAGGGTTTACATGTTATTGGTGTGGTTGGCAGTGCAGAAAAAGCCGACTGGATTGTTAATGAGCTAGGTTTTGATGCTGCTATTAATTATAAAAGTGACGATTTAGATAAGCAGCTTGCATTGCATGCACCTAATGGTATCGATTTGTATTTTGAAAATACCGGTGGACCGATTCAAAATTTCATCTTTGAGCGCATGAATGCCCACGGTCGTATAGTGGTTTGTGGCCTAATAGCCGATTACGATAAGCAAGTACCAACACCGGGTCCAAGTTGGCTTAATATCATTAAGCGTCGACTTACTATTCAAGGTTTCACCATGCCGGATCATTTTCATGAAGTGCCAGCATTATTAGAAAAGCTCACCCCTTATGTACTGGCGGGTAAAATCAAACATCGCACCCATGTATTAAACGGATTAACGGCTGCAATCGAAGGTTTAAACCTGTTTTATACGGGTGAAAATAAAGGTAAATTGATTGTAAAACTATAAATTAAATGAGGCGTTATGTTACTTTCATATACTTTAACGCCTTACTGATTTAATTTAATCTAATTGGACTTAACATGAAAAAATTACAAATCGATATCGTATCAGATGTTATGTGCCCTTGGTGTATCGTTGGCTACAAAGGCTTACAGAAAGCACTGCAACAACTTGCGCCTGATGTGCAAGCAAACATCAACTGGCTACCTTTTGAACTTAACCCTGATATGCCTAATGAAGGCCAAAATATTAAAGAGCACTTAATAGAAAAGTATGGCATCACAGAGCAGCAAAGTGCACAAAATAGTGAGATGCTAAAGCAGCGAGGCAAAGAAGTTGATTTTGACTTTAACTTTGCACCGCAGATGCGCATGATCAATAGTTTTGATTGTCATCGATTATTAGCTTGGGCAAAACAACAAGACAAACAACATGTTTTACAAATGGCACTGTTTAGTGCGCATTTCACTCAAAACATGGCCTTAAATGATCGTAAAAACCTCATCAAAATAGTGGCTTCTGTGGGCCTTGATATTAACACGGCTAACGACCTACTCGACTCAGATGCTTATGCAAAACAAGTCCGTGCAGAGCAAAAAACAAGCCAAGAAAGGGGGATTCAAGCAGTACCAACATTTATCATCAATCATCAATATTCTATTTCTGGTGGCCAAACAGCAGAGGCTTTCCAAGAAATATTAACTGACATCGTAAAGAAGCTATAAAAAATAGCGATGCTACACAATGTGCGGCATTAGTTTCAACACATCACTCAACAAGCGAACCTACTTACGGATTTGCTTTAGGTAAAACACATGCAAAATAACACCATCCAGTTGAATACGCCTTTTAGACTTAATGCCCATGTTTGCATTAAAAACCGTTTATTTAAATCGGCCATGAGCGAACAATTGGCAACAGAGCAACATGATCCGACACTAGGGTTAGTCACACTTTATCGCACATGGGCAGCCGGTGGCATTGGTCTGTGTATGACGGGTAATATCATGGTTGATAGAGATGCATTAGGTGAGCCTAAAAATGTGGTGCTAGATGAGCAGAGTAACCTTGAACTATTTAAACGTTGGGCAGAAGCAGGCACAGAAAATAACACCCAATGTTGGGCACAGTTAAATCATCCGGGTAAACAAATCCCCAATTTCATCACCAAAGAGCCCGTAGCGCCATCAGCCATTGCGTTAGAAAATGGCTTAGAAAAAGGCTTTAATGTACCACGGGCGCTTGATGAGCAAGAGATATGGGAGATCATTGGGAAATTTGCAAACAGTGCCCTATTAGCCAAAAAAGCCGGTTTTACAGGTGTACAAATCCATGCTGCACATGGTTATTTAGTCAGTCAATTTTTATCACCTCGCCACAATCGACGAGATGACCAATGGGGTGGCAGTTTAGAAAACAGAATGCGTTTTGTATTAAATGTCTACCACGCTATTAGAGCAAAAGTAGGTACACAATTTCCTGTCGCCATCAAACTCAATTCAGCCGATTTTATGAAGGACGGCTTTAGCGAAGAAGATTCAATGCAGGTGGTAAGCGCCTTGTCTGATGCAGGCATTGACCTTATTGAAGTATCTGGTGGTACTTATGAAAGTCCTTCTATGATGGGCCATAAAACCTCAACTAAAACACGCGAAGCTTACTTTTTAGATTATGCCGATAAACTCAGAGCGACCACGAACACCCCTTTGGTTGTCACTGGAGGATTCCGCAGCGCAAAAGGTATGGCAGAGGCACTCAATAGTCACGCGACAGACTTAGTTGGTTTAGCAAGACCCTTAGCGGTTGATCCTGATTTACCTAATAAACTAATGGCAGATAACCAATATAAAATGGTCTTACGCCATTTAACCACGGGGTTTAAAACGATTGATAAAATGGCAATGTTAAATATCACTTGGTATGAGCATCAACTTGAGCGTATTGCCAAAAATAAAGCCCCAAAAGCCAATTTGAGTGAATGGCTTTCTTTTGCTAAAACCATCTATGCAGCGGGAAGATACGCCTTTAGAAGCCGTCGAGCTTAACCAACACTCGACTTGTTATCAAGATTCTGACCGTTGTGACCTTAATCACCGGAACCGTCAGGGTCACCCCGTGCCATTCGCATCAGGTCTTGTCTTTTGCACGCTAGAAAACTTTAAGCTAAAAGTCACTAGTGCGAGGCAAGCTCGCTTGAAGCATTTTTTTACCTGTATTGTGTGGTTTCCACGAAATAAGCGGACATCCATACCTTTTGGACTGATTTTAAAGGAAAAATCAATAGAACAACCAATTGTAGCCCAAAAATCTTTTCTAGATACTGAATCAATACGGCTATACCGATCCCGTTTGCATTTTTCTTGCTCAATCAATTCTTTTAGCAAGTGGAAACAGCGAATTCTGCAACAGCAGAGTGTATGAACAAGTTTTCTACTAAGTTCGGCTCAGCACAGGGATGTGCGGTCCGAACTGGGCGTTTAAAAGAGATTTATTTAGCAAAATAAAAAATACATGGGCGGTTTTCTTTGGCTTCTGTTTTCTTTAATCCGTACAAAGAATCTTAACTCTATCGAGCGACGAAACTGCGTTTCGACTTTTCATTGTTTACTCGCCTACAGGCGAAACCTCTGCTATTTTGGTGGTAATAAAACACCCATAAATCAGCTTTTTGTTATTAAAAGGGCGTGATGGCTAGCATCGCGCACTTTTTTTATATTTAAGCGAGTTTCCTCTCTTTTTTATTCTTTATAACAAGAGCCAATAATCGCGATACTAAAAACAACAATAATAACCCCCAATGAGTAATTAATAGGGATTTCATAGTGGCTGCCAATTAACAATATTTTTATTCCAATAAATCCTAAAATAATCGCCAGTGCAGGTTGTAAGTAACAAAATTTATGTAACATACCTTCAAATACAAAATAGAGAGAGCGCAGACTAAGTAGAGAAAAAATATTCGCGCTTAACACTAAAAAGGGTTCCCGCGTCACTGAAAAGATGGCAGGAATAGAGTCCAAGGCAAACATAATATCGGTAAAAGAGATCACCGTAATAACCAACAAGAGTGGCGTAGCAATATAGGTCGCATTGTTTTTTATAAATAGCGGATGACCATGGTAATTATTATCAATATAGATACGTTTTTTTAACCATAAAACAAACTTAGACTGCGTAAAACCCTGACTATTTTGATCCTTACTAAACCAGAGTTTAACGGCCGTAAAAATTAAAAACATCGCAAAAACATATAATAACCAATGATATTTCAGTAGCAGATCACTGCCCACATAGATCATCACAGAGCGTAATATAAGCGCGCCAATAATGAAACCCTTGGTCTGATATGTGCAGGCACACTGAATTGCCCAAAGATGATAGCAAAAACAAATAAGTTATCGATACTGAGTGACTTTTCTAATAAATAACCGGTTAAAAATGCAATGCTGCATCATAGAAACTGTAGCTACTTGATGGCATCATTTGTGGCAAAAACAGATAAATCACGATAGCAAAAATAGATGTGAGTAATACCCAAAAGAGGGACCAAATCAGCGATCTCTTTATTGAAATCACATCATCTCTGGTTTAATAAAAATCTAAGGTGAGCATAACAAGCACTAACAGTGTAAAAGCTTGCCAAGTAAATAAAAACATAATATCTCCTTTCAAATTGGCGAAAGGAATATAGATGGGTTTATAGGCCTAACGCACATAAATACGAAAAAAAAGCATTGCTTTCTTCTCGTATGGCATTGCTCTCGTCAAAGTATTTAATAATGGCACACCCGACAGGCAGAGCATCCATTTGTGGTGCAATTAAGCATATTATTTGTGAGTAACAAGCAGTAAAACTATTTTACTGCAAATTAAGTTAAGGAAAATCAGGTGCAAGATATAAAAATCACAGTCGCACAAATAGCAGCAGTTAAAGGCGATATTAAAAGCAATATCAGCACGCATTTAAAATGCGATACAAAAAGTGACAGAGTTCAATGTTTCCTATCTTGTTTTTCCTGAGCTATCGATAACAGGTTACGAACCAGAGCTTGCTATAAAACTAGCTTTTGACAAAAATGATAAACGCTTATTAACGCTGCAATCAGAAACAATATTACCCTTGTAGTAGGTGCCCCACTTGCATCAGAAGAGGGTCTGCCCAAAATAGGCATCCTTATTATCTCCCCATCAGTACAGTAGATATACCCAAACGACTTGATAATATTTCGCATCTAGCTCATCGCACTTCAAACTGCAAAATTGAAGGTTTGAAAGTTGTCATTAATTCTACTCGTTAAAGTACTACCAATTTCGGGAAGGGTAAGGCTAAAAAACTCATTAATACTCTGTCGAAATTCTTTTGCTGTTGCAAAGTATTTATTGTTTCTTGCATATTCACTCATCACCTTCCACAGTCGCTCTATAGCAGACATTGATCAGAGCCCTAGCTGACTTTTTCTATTTTATACAAATATTCAGCATGCCCACCGATAAGATGAATGATTTTTCTCCTTAACTCATCCAAACCATCGATGTACACTCGGTTATTAACATCGTTATTCGATTGGTAAATTAGGTTGATTCCTTCAAAACATTGAAATACCCAACGCAATGTTGGTGTTTCAGTCGCCTGATTTATTTGATTCGGAATACTGGCCTTTAC
>NZ_ATUO01000161.1 GCF_000420245.1 Psychromonas hadalis ATCC BAA-638
TCGTACACCAATACAGGTGCGAACGCGAGTGCAATTTTATATAGTTTGGTTGAAACAGCAAAAGCGAATGATCTTATTGTTCATGATTATATCGCAACCTGCTTGCAGCAGATTGCTGAAAACCCGAATGATATTGATGCGTTGCTACCATGGAATATTAAGCGTAGCTAGGTGCCATTACCCAGACGCTTACGGAAAAGCATTTGAGTTAAGCGCTAATAAAATTAACTTTATTCTTTCAGAATTAGGCTGGGTTGATAAAGGTATAAAAGGCTGGGTCGCTACTCAACAGGGTATTAAGCAAGGCGCTATTCAAGCCGAAGATAAAAAGTCAGGTATCCCTTATGTGCGTTGGCCAGAAAACATTTTAAAATCAAAATCGCTGTTAAATAGTATTGCTCACGTTAAAGGTGAAGTTACCGCCACCATGACAGCAAAAGAAACAGATATCTCTGATGCCTGTGCAGAATTTAGAACTAAATTTGAAGCCAAGCATCGTAGTGCTGATGGCCATTTTGTTAGATCTAAAGCTGAAATGCTGGTTGATAACTGGTTATATATGGCCGAGATTGTGCATGCTTACGAGCGCAAGTTACCCATTGAAGAGGATGTATACTGCGACTTCTATATTCCAACTGGCAAAGTTTATATTGAGTATTGGGGTTATGAAAATGAGCCAAAGTATCTCGCAAGAAAGAAAAAGAAGATTGAGTTATATAAAAAATACAATTTCAATTTAATTGAACTGCAAGATAAAGATGTTCAGAATTTAGATGATGTATTACCGAGATTGTTGCTTAAATTTGGTGTTCAAGCGTATTGATTAGTAATTCATGCAACGGTGGGACACCATTCTCCGTTGCAGAAATTACTCGCGAAGGTATTTAACTGATACTCAGAATTTTTCTACATTTAGGGAACGCGCTACAACCATAAAATTGATTGCCTGCATTTTTACCTTTCTTCGCTTCTCTCAATACCATTTCAGAGCCACATTTAGGACAAGCGGTTTCAAAACTTTGTTGTGTTTTAGGGGAAGTTTCAAGCCTTGTTTGAAACATAGGTTCAAGTACAGCTTCAAGTGTCGCGTCAGATGTAGGTTCAACGAACGCTGTGCCTTTTATAATACTTTTGACATGTTTGTTGTGCGCTAAGTTGGTTTTTAAACCGCGTGATAAGCGCCCTGCTTCAATGGATTTCACGATTTCATTGACTTGCTCAGGCGTAAAATGAAGTTCCTGTTTCGTTTTAATATACTCTACACAACCACGTGCATAGGTGACATTCTGAGGCATTTCCGTTTTGAAGGTACTGTCACCAATAAACACAATCACAGAGTAAATCTGATCGCTTGGCAGGTTCAGACAACTCGCTAAGGTTTGAGTATGTTTATAGTTTTGGTGCAGTGGGTTTTGAAACTTGCCTGAGTATTTAAAAATCTTTTGTGTCCACTGCTTTTGCTTAGCAGATCCAAAAATCCAGCCTTTCATATTCTTGGTTTCAATCACAAACACACCAAAGGGTGAAACCACAATATGGTCAATCTGTGTTGTACCATTTTCCGTTGCTAAAGTGACATTTTTGATTAATGTATATTGATCTTTTTCTAGAAATTTAGTTAATAAAAAGTTAACTAAAAACTCACCAAATACACCTTTAAACCAAGCCGATTTTAAAACCAGTGGCAGAAAAAATAGCGGGATTAGAAACCAATAAATACCTAATGCGTTAATGATGAGAGCTTTTAAATCCATTTAAAATCCTTGTGTGTGATACAGAGTTAAAAATTTAAACGTAATTTATACCAGTGTTTTTTTCTTTTGTTTGTATGTATCCGTCATTACCTGTTGAAACTCTTTTGTCCACGCGTTAGTTTCACTCGTTTCAATTTCAAACACTTCATTATTATGTTCTTTTAATCGTTTCGTCCACTCGGGAAAGGCTTGTGTTTTTTTTACTTGCTCTCTGTATTTGTAATCTTGCCAATCAAACTCCAAGAGTTCTACCTTCTGATTAATTTTCATTTCAGCATCATTAAAACGCATCCATGCATTACCGTGTCCATAATACTTCTCAAAAGCAAACAATGAAGCAACAACAGCCGTTGCAACCGCACTCCATGCAGGGCTAACTAATGCAATATCATTTTCAACAAAAATAGTCGCTAACAAAGGGATAAGCGCAGCGGTTAATGTGCCAAATATCATTAAAAGACGAATAGCTCTTGCCATAAAACTACGTAGCCCTTTTTTATCTTGATACCATTGAGCCTTAACTTTGGAGTTTGTTAACACGGTTTCAGTGATTGTACTTAAAGCATCTAAATCAACGTGATCTTGCTGTTCCCTCATTACTGACTTCCCTTATATTTACTTTTTTTGCCATAATGGCTGATGATTTTTATTAAACTCTCGCAAACCGAATACTCTTAGTTTTTCAGTCCACTCTTCTGCTTTTGTCCGTGTTATACCATGCGTTAAAGCAGCTTCCTGTAATAGACTAAATTCAGTCCTTAGCGTCGTTGGCATTATTCCCGCGTCGTCGGTATTCACACATACTTTGATAGGGCCACGTCTCAAACCATAAACATTATGTTTACCCCCATTAATTAGCGTACTTTCATCGGGTGGATACCATCTGAAAATGGGGTGGTCAGCATGTGACTCAAAGCGGCCAATATAGGTATTTGATGTTGGGTTAGCCTCAAGAATTAAACCTTTTTGATCACACTTATCAATCAACCAATCTTGCAGAGCATGTATAAATTTTACTTCATCCCGAGTTATTTTATCATCGATAAGATGTAAATTTTTATCCGCTGTTGAATGCCAACCAATCGAATTATACTGCTCTAACTCATATTTAATTCTGACCTTTTTTATATGACTTATATCCTTGCAGCCTTTGCATTTTGTTGGATGTTTCCCTTTGTTGGCTGCGAACCATCTTGCACGTTTTAAATAGATTTTTACTGCTACATTATCTTTTTGTTTCAGTTTTTCCATATCCGGAACCGCTATTTTTATTCGGCACTGATCTAAACAATCAATTTGCGCATCCAGATAACTGCTATAACAATTTCGCCTTAATGCCATTGCTTCGAAAAATTGCGTATTCGAGATCTTAGTTAGAAACTCATCAGAGCAACAAAGATGATCTGTTTTAGCTTTAATTCCAATTTCGTCCAAACAGTTTATATGTAACCAAGGTACAAATGGTGCGATGCTTCTTATCCGCCTTTCAAGTATCGGAGTCACTTTACAAGCTAAACTAAATCCTGAGCTCATTTGTGTCGCGTAATGCCAAGCCCAGACTAAATTATCGAAATGCTCACAGACATCAAGTACAACTTCACCATGATGTTCAAACCAATACTCTGGGTCTATACCGATTGCTAAAGCGTGACCGAGTCTATCGCCAACAGTCATTTCACAAAACTCTACCGTTTCATCTAAATGGCGCATTCCCGACAACGGGTGTGCAAAGTCTTCACCCGCATGGATACTGTAATGAAAACCCGCATCTATTTGTGGCTGGTTTAAATTAGCTACTAACCCAGTACGTAACCATCTTAAAGCGGGAGCGTAAACTTCAATTTTCACTAGGTTTTCATCGCCAGCAACATCTAAGCCACGGATAAAGTTCCTTGGCACCAATAACCTATCAGAATCAATCTCACCTATTTTTGACGTCAAATGATCTGTTTGCCACTTAGCTTGTTCTCGTAGTATGTTTTTGATATTTTTAGCTTCAATCCAAACTGCATTAGGGTTATTTATATATTTGGGAGCCCTTATGAAATGTATACAATAATGCCAGCGCTCCATTTGTTCTTGATAAATCGCTTGTTGTTTAATGGATAATGGCTTTAAACCATTTGGAGTTTTAAAATTAGCAACACTTGCGAGTGCTATTTGAAAATCATTAACTGCACTAGGACTAAATTTACCCGCTGTTACTTTAAACTCCGCAACATCATTTTCACCTTGAAAAAAACGCTTGAAACTGCTTTTTTGTTGTTGCGAATTCTCAGCGTTATATCTTAAATCATGGTTATAAACATCAACAAAACGCGATAAACCTTGCCCATCCATAATGACGTTACGGCGAAGTTTCATTAACGACTGTAATAAAAATAAAACGAGCTGTCGTAATCGCCTACTTTGAGTATGTTGATAGCCGTGCCAAAGGTAAATCCAAAACCACAGCCATGCTTTATCTAAGTTACCTGCTATATATGCTTTAGCCATTTGGCAGCGTAAAAACAAATGAGTTTGTTCATCATTAACTGGCCATTCAATATATAACTGCCAGTCGATAGTTTTTTCGTGTTCAAAAGCCCAGTGCTTACCAAGGCTATAATTGATGACTTTGGTAAGCTTATCCTCAAAATCATCACTGCCTTTTTTGATTTTCTCTTTGCAAGTTACTTTCTCAAATAACGCACCTTCCCGTACTAGCGATTGTGCAACCCTTGTAACACATGCAAGTAAAGAATCTGTTTTAGAAGTGTGTTCAGTCCCGAATAGTCCGCCCATTAAGGCAGTTGCTTCATAATGAGTACCACCAACATGCGCATGATTTTCAGCAACAGGTTCTGAGTTATTAGCTTGTGGACTAAATAATGGTTGTTGGGCTGAAATTATTCGGATTAAATCCGTGAAGGAAAGAACAGGTCGAAGCTTCATCCTTGAAGCAAGATGCCAAGCAACAATGATACAGGGGTCAGTTCGAGTACAAAAACGAGAAAATTCAGTGACTTTTTCGCTGTGATAATGAATTAAGTCACCGGAGTTTTGAAATAACCTCTCAAATAAAAAATCTAATGCAGGAAATGCGGAGTCTTTCAACATATTTCCCGGCCAAATGGTATTAATCGAAAGTTGTAATTCATTAGGACGAAATTGACGAGGATAATCGAGATCTAAATCTCGACTTAAATCGTCTCTGCATTTTTTATTAAAGTCTTTATCATAATAATCATCAAAAGACTCTTTATGCTTTAATAAAGAGCACTTTAATCTGTCGGCCAATCGGTCACTAGAAAGACAGGTTGCAATAGCTAGTTCAAATAGCGTTTGTTTTAGCATTTATGGTTGACTTTTATTGTTTCTAATTAAAAGAGCCTTCAACTTGCCCTTCCATGTATTAGGTACATTATTCAAAGTAATCTTATTTTCTTTTAACTCTTTCTCTAATTCTTCGTTTATTTTTTTCAAGTCAATTGCTATTAAGGGGCTAGAAGCACTCTTATCCATAATCTCTTTACATATTTGTCCTATTTTTTCAGCATCTAAACTCTTGTCATCTTTTATTTCTTTTAAAGTATGTTCTTTACCAGAATTACCTTTTATGATTGCTGCTCGGACGGTTTTTTCAAGATGACTTTTGGGTTTGTTATTAGAAACTGTTGTAGTTGACTTTTCAGTTAATTCATCCAAAGAGAATTCTTTCAAGTTAAATTTATCAATAAATATTTTTAATGGGTGAGATTGGAGCGCGTAAGTAATACTGCCTTTACCCTCTTCTTTTATTAATGGTGCAATATTAGTTTTATACGAATTCGTCCACTCAAATCTTGTAGCTTCTGTAATGTTTTGAAATGCAACTTTATCATCAGTATTGAATATAATCCCTTTTTCAAAACTGGCAAAACATGACCAAAGACAATTAAAGCTCTGCTGCAACTTATTGCAGACTTTTAAAAGAGGGTTTCTATAAGAACGCCCCATATCTGGATCATTAAAAATTTTAACCTGATTAAAGTATTTATTAAAAACATTATAAACAAGCCAAGGGTTAACACTCTTATTCATCTGCGTTTCTCGCCAACTATTTATCTGGTCAACAAACATTGTAATAAATTCGCTATCAAGCTCAGATGTACTGTTCTTCTCATTACTTCCTTCATCACCCCGATCCATATTATCTTCCTTTATTACTAAAGGTTTGGTTGGTGCAAGATATGATAAGGAATAAAATGGCTGACCTTGCAAAATTCTTTGCACATCAATTTTTGAAACCTTTTTTATAAGAGAGAGAACAATTAGCTCAATAACTCTACCACTACAGAGCAAAGTTGATTGTTGGAAAGTTGTATAGTAATTTTTATTAAGCATTAAACTACAAATAAATTCTAATTCATTTTCTGTGGCACTACATAAATGAGCATCCTTCTTAAAAAGAATGACACGATTTTCTTCATTATTCTCTAAGTTAGCAATCAAATCCTTTAAGGGTTTATTAAGTTCAACTACTCTAAGGCCTTTTTCTGGAATAGGGTAAGGTAGTATGCTTTCTTCAATGATTGTTTTAAACCAACTAGATTCTTTATCCAGCCTATCTTCAAGTTCAGGCTTCCACGCCTCTCTTATCAGATAATTTTTATCAAAAGCTTTAAGTTGATTTGCATTATGATCCAAAGGAGAGAATAATTCGGTAGCAAAGATACGCTTATTTCCCCCCAATACAGACCAATCTGAATTGGCCTTGGATACTAAATACAAAGAACCGGCTTTAGCGTCATGTAAAAAATAACTACTACATTTTTTAAGCCAGCTAATTCTTAATTCGAGTAGACTATTATCTTTTAATTCAGTGACTTTCTTCGCTTTTAAATCAGTCAACAGCTCAAGTTCAAGTTCAAATTTGAGCTTTCTTCTTGATTCTGGTTGTTCAACCTTTTCATTAACCTCTTTACTTATTTTTTTTACCTGTTCGTCGGTCAATTCAAGAATGATGCTTTCATCATTTATCTTTTTTGCAAATGATGTATTCGACTCTAATTCAGTTCCTCTAATAATTTTTGCTAACTGCTTTATTTCATCTTTATAGTACGTAATGAACTGCGACATTTCTCGGATAGAATTGAAAGGTATCTTTAGTTTACTATTCTCTTTTGTATTCATAGTTCCATGAAGTACAATATCAAACCAATTAAATAAAATTGGTAAAGAAACAATTGGATCATTTTTTTCGTCAACTAGGCCAATATTTTTTTGCTGTACATAATATTCGTAACTTGGCATATCGATACGTCTATTTAAAGGCATTATTTTTCTTTGATACTCTTCCTGTAACTCTATAGCTTTATCTTTTGCTTGCAATCTATGCAAATTACTATCCTTCATAATTCGACCATGGAAGTCACGCCAGATTATTTCACCGTATAAATCTAAATCACCACTGACTATTGGGATAATATATGGCGAAGCAAGGTATTTACGAACAATCTCAATATTCTCAAAAGCATGCTGTAAAGAGGTATCAACATCATCTATAGGTAAAATAATCGTAAGCGTCTGGGTAATGGCACCTAGCTACGCTTAATATTCCATGGTAGCAACGCATCAATATCATTCGGGTTTTCAGCAATCTGCTGCAAGCAGGTTGCGATATAATCATGAACAATAAGATCATTCGCTTTTGCTGTTTCAACCAAACTATATAAAATTGCACTCGCGTTCGCACCTGTATTGGTGTACGAAAATAGCCAAGCCTTACGACCTATCACAAAGGGCTTCACTGCACGCTCTGCTCGATTATTATCAATGCTTAACCTGCCATCTTCGAGATAACGCTGGAATTTTTTAAATTGATTTAAGCTATAACTAATAGCCTCTCCCAATTTACTTTTAG
>NZ_ATUO01000162.1 GCF_000420245.1 Psychromonas hadalis ATCC BAA-638
AATCCGCCTAAGTAACTGATCGTTTTTACTGGTTTAAATGACTAATATCTGCGTTGCATTCCATCGCAATAGCCGGCTATTACTCAATCATGCGCCTTGACCTTAGTCATTTACCCTGCGTAAAACCTGATCATTATATTAAGCGGAATGGTATTAGTGTCCGAGCTGACGACTGAATAAAGCACATATATCTAATTATCTGATATTAAAGCGCGATTTATACAACTCTTGTAGCGTTTTAGAACGGTCTTTATAGTCAATCACATCACCAATTTTTATGCTAATTTTCAATCCTTTAGTGTTATTTTTAAGTGATTCTTCCAACACTTTGTTGGCTTTGCTTTCTATAAATATGGGTAAAATGGGTAATCTATTTTTCATCGCGATGATCTGAGAGCCCTCTTTAAACTCAGTCAGCATTTCATCACTCTTATTACGCGTACCTTCAGCGAAGACACTAATAGAGTAACCCGTGGCAACATTCTTTTTAATTTCCTTAAAAAATGAACTCATTTTCTTTGATTCTCTATCGAGCAATACGGTGCCAGCATTTCGTGTGAACATCCCAAAGAAAAATGAATTATAAAGTTCTTTCTTGGCTATCCATAGACTGTTAATACCCTTATTTTTTAAGGCAATCTCGATAATTAAAGGATCAATAATACTGCGATGATTTGATACGATAATATATTGTTCATCCTGACTAACCTTGTCCAGTCCTTCAACATCAATACTAATATTCAAGCGTGATAATAGCGTTTCTGCGTATTCTAAACGAAGACTCGTCATTTCAACGGCAGTGCGCTCACCTCTAAGCTTAAGACCGAACTTATTGGTTAGATAAAGTGCGTATAGTGCTTGTTTGATTTGATTTGATTTGTTGTAAATTGATTTGATTTTATTTGATTTAATGTGATTCAGTGTCAAGATGACTCCGGAAAATGGTCGTAATAAAAGTTGATGTATTATAACAGTATCGCCACAATAATAAAAATAGAGTGTTACTCAATATCTGTGATCTGGACATTCAAAATTAAAGATTAGACAGGAATGGCACTTAAAAAGAGGCGCCCTGAACCTAGCAAAAATAACATTTCACTTGCACCAGAAAAACAGCAGGCGTGCAAGCCTGTTTCTGATTTAAACTGGATTATTTTTCTATTTGATAACGTTTTTCCCACTGTTTAAAGGCAAAAATCACCGTAAAGGTGAGGCACATATAAAGTAGTGCGGCTGCAAAGTAAGCTTCAAAAGGGGCATAGTAACGTGCATTTACCACGCGTGCTGCACCTGTTATATCTACAATAGTAACGATACCTGCGATGGCACTGCCGTGGATCATGAAGATGATTTCATTGCTGTATGCGGGCAAAGCGCGGCGTAACGAATTTGGCAGAGTAATACGGCGTAGGGTTTGCCATTTGCTCATGCCATAGGCTTTGGCTGCTTCAAGCTCCCCTTCGGGCATCGTCGCAATGACACCACGGACAATCTCAGCGGTGTAAGCGCCTGTATTTAGGGTGAAGGCTAATAACGCACAAAACCATGCTTCTTGAAAGTAGTACCACATCCAACTTTCCCGTAACCAGTCAAACTGGGCAGCACCGTAATAGATGATAAACAGTTGTACTAAAAGAGGAGAACCACGAAAAAAGTACATATAGACCCAGATAGGAAAACGGATAAGCCTATTTTCACTATTTTGGAAGATACCAACAGGAATCGCGATCAACAGTCCTAGCAACAACGATAATGTCACCAGCCAAGTGGTTGTCCACAGTCCATCAAGATAAAACTGATATTCATTAATGATGATTGAAAAATCCATTTTTTACCTCGTTTGGATGGAATATTTGCTTTCAAGATGCTTTAAAAACAAGTTTGAAATGGCAGTGAAGATTAAAAAGACAACGGCTACGGCCATATAGAAAGTAAAAGGTTGCTGCGTTGAGCCTGCTGCATCCCCCGCTATTTTAACCATATCTTGCAGGCCAATAATTGAAACTAATGCCGTGGTTTTTAGTAAGACTAACCAGTTATTACCGATGCCCGGCAGTGCATGACGCATCATTTGTGGAAAGGTCACGCGAAAGAATATTTTAGAACGGCTCATGCCGTATGCTTTAGCTGCTTCTATTTGCCCTTTTTCTACCGATAAAATTGCGCCTCGAAAGGTTTCAGCCATGTAAGCACCAAAGATAAAACCGATGGTCATGATACCTGCAAAGTAAGGGCTAATATCAATGTAATCTGGTAGGTAAGAAACCCACTCATGGGTTGAATCCGCATTGGTGAAATATTCATTTATCCTTTCATTAATGCTGTAACTGAGGTTATTGACAAGCATTTGCCCACCAAAAAAGATCAGTAACATTAAAATAAGATCAGGAATACCACGAATAATGGTGGTATACAATGTTGCGATAATGCGCAATATCCGTGAGTTAGATATTTTAGCAAGCGCGCCTAATAAACCAAGGGTAATGGCGAGTAGCAACGATAGCAGTGCCACCTGTACGGTTAACCAAGCACCTTGTAATAACAGACCTTGGTAATTTAAAAGTTCTTGCATAATTTTCCGTACCTACACGCTATTTTGAACAAAACAACTTAACTTTTAATCGATGCTAAGTCGTTATTATTTTCTTTAAATAAATGACAAAAAAAAGGAGGGTTACCCATCCTTTTATACAAGGTTATTAACCACCGTAAACGTCAAAATCGAAGTATTTATCTTGAATTTTTTGGTAAGTACCATCAGCGCGAATTGCTTTGATAGCCGCATTAAACTGCTTCGCTAAGTCTTTATCTTGCTTACGAATTGCGATACCTGCACCGTCACCAAACCATTTCGGATCGTTTAATTTAGGGCCAACAAATTCAAATTTATCACCGCCATCTTTTGCAAGTAGACCATCAGAAATGGCAGCAGAATCTGCCATCACGTAATCTAAACGAGTCGCTTTAAGATCAAGGTACGCTTCGTCTGCAGAGCCGTAACGTTTAATTTTAGCAGAGGGAAAGTTATCTGAGATGTAAAGATCCATCGTCGTTGCACGTTGCACACCAATTTTTTTACCTTTCATGAAGGCGTTTGTTGCTTGGTATTCTGTGCCTTTTAATGCCACAAAACGTGCTGGAATATGTTGGTATTTGTCAGAGAATGCAATTTTCTTTTTACGCGCTTCTGTAATGTCCATGGTAGCAATAATGGCATCAAACTTACGTGCCATTAATGCAGGGATAATACCATCCCAATCTTGTTTAACTAAGGTACATTTTGCTTGCATCTGCGCACATAACGCATTGGCGATATCGATATCAAAACCCGTTACCGTGCCATCCGCTTCTGTTTTACTAAAAGGAGGGTAAGCGCCTTCAACACCGATGCGAATCGTTTTCCACTCTTTGGCTGCCACATTAAATGATAAAACCAATACTGCCATTAATAGACTTAACTTTTTCATTGTATTTCCTTTTTGAATAAATATAACGGTTAGGAATCGTTACAAAATAACGTGTTCTAAATTATTTCCAAAAAACCTTAACTGACGGGTTATTTTGCAAACAAAAGTTCAAGTGATTTTGAAACTGATCCTTAATAAACAGATGATATAAATTGTTTAAAGCGCTCTGATGATGGGTTTTCAAAGATATCCTCTGGTTTGCCCTGTTCCTCAACTAAACCTTGGTGTAAAAATAGTACTTTATTAGAAACATCGCGAGCAAAAGCCATCTCGTGGGTCACAACAAGCATCGTTCTTCCCTCTTCTGCGAGGCCACGCATCACATTTAACACTTCCCCGACCAATTCAGGGTCAAGCGCTGAAGTGGGCTCATCAAATAACATCACTTCAGGCTCAACCGCTAACGCGCGCGCAATTGCCACACGTTGTTGCTGACCACCAGAGAGTTGCCCCGGATAATAATTTTTGCGCTCATACAAACCCACACGTTGTAAAATCGCTTCCGCTTTTACAATCGCCTCTTTTTTAGGCACACCTAATACATGCACAGGTGCTTCAATAATATTTTCGAGTACGGTCATGTGTGACCAAAGGTTAAAACTTTGAAATACCATCGCTAAACGGCTGCGAATACGCTCAACTTGTTTGAGTGAAACAGGCACTGCGCCGAGTTTTTTGTCTTGCCTCATCTCAATCAATTCGCCATTAACACGAATCTCACCCGAAGTGGGGGTTTCTAATAAATTAACACAACGCAATAGCGTACTTTTACCTGAGCCAGATGCGCCTAGTATTGAGATAACATCGCCTTTTTGTGCTTCAAGATCGATCCCTTTTAATACTTCATTATCAGCAAAGGATTTGTGCAAATTTTTTATGGATAAAGTAGCTTGGCTCATCGTTTAACTTCATTTAAAAATGGGAATATTGCTTACATTGTACCTAACTTTTAAACGCTAAATAGTAAATTTAATGCGAAGCTTTGCTCAGGCTTGTCTTTATATCAACGACAAAACAAATTAAATAAGATGCAACAACTCACCTCGCATTTACTGCAGTAAAAACAGAAAAAATAGTGATCATACGTAGAGAAAGCAAAATAACTTTACAAAGTAATTTGCCATGTTAAGGTGCGCAAGATCTCATTTTCATCCATCAATTAAAAAGGTACAGCCCGTGTCACAAACAATCAACTTAGCAAATCCAGCTCCACTTGGCCTAATGGGCTTTGGTATGACAACTGTTTTACTTAACATTCACAATGCAGGGTTTTTCCCACTTGGGGCAATGATTCTTGCTATGGGACTTTGTTATGGCGGTATTGCACAGGTGATTGCTGGTATTTTAGAGTTTAAAAAAGGTAACACTTTTGGTTTAACTGCATTTACTTCTTACGGTTTCTTCTGGATAAGCCTTGTTGTGTTAATGATATTCCCTATTTTAGGTTGGGCTGAGCCAACGCCAACAGCATTCATGGCTTGGTATTTTGTTATGTGGGGTATTTTTAGTGGTTTTATGTTTATTGGTACACTACGTGGTAATCGTGGATTGCAGTTTGTATTTGCGAGCTTGACCGTTTTGTTCTTTTTATTAGCTCTGCGTGATTTTACAGGATCGGTACTGATCGGAAGAATTGCTGGATTTGAGGGAATCATTTGTGGTTTAAGTGCAATCTACTTAGCAATGGCTGAAGTCATCAACGAGCAATATGGACGTACTGTTTTACCCATTGGTGAAAAACAGCTATAAAATAAAAAGCCGAGTTAGCGATTAAACAGTTAACTCGGCTTTTTTGTGTGTTTAAAACCGTCTTATAACAATGCGGGAATACCCGGCAGTTGTCCAACTAAGGCCAGTGAACCGACACAGATAATAAAGGTTATCAGTGGAATCACTAATCTATCCATAAATGACAGTGCATCTGAACGCTCTTTATCACCGATGAAACCTAAGTTATCTAATAACATAGTGGTTGCCCAACCAAATACAGGGTTAACTAATGCGCTTGAGAAGATACAGATACCCGCACTTTGTGAACTTTTCTCATCATTAACCATCTGCATACCCGCTTCTAAAAGAGGCAAGAAAACACCCACTAAAAGCGCAACACGTAAGACAGGCTCCCACATTGCTAAATCCATTGGAAAACCAAGAATAGAGAATGTCACACACAATACTCCCGTTAAGATTGCACCGCCCGGGATAGGACGCTTAGCAATAGCCGCGGGAATCATATACGTTCCCCATGAAGAGGCGACGTTTGCACCCCCTAATAAAGAGCCAACCATTTGACGAATAGAAACAACCGTCATGGTGTCATCAACATCCATTAGCACATTTTTTGCTTTTTTAGGGTAGTTAAGCTCTTGAAATACACGGTGCCCTAAGAAATCAGGAGACCACATTGCAACCGCTAAAATAGCAAACGGCACAACCGCAATATATTCACTCACACCCGGCCAGCCTAGTTTCCAACCTGTTGTTTCACCCCACCAGTAAAATGGACTCATATTGGGTAATCCCGGCTCGGTAACAAACTCAAACGGTGCGCCCATGACAAAAGCAACCACACCTGCAATCGCTGAACAGAGTGGAATAGCAACCCAGCGTTTTTTAATACGTGCAAGATATGCATAAACAGCAATGGTGATAAGAATAACAGTGAAGGGAATGGCCGCCATCTCAATGCTTTCACCCCAACTACCAAAACTTTTAATTTGGCCCATCGTCCCCATCGCGCCAAGAAAGATAAGCAGACCACCACGTACCCCTTCTCCTGTTAAAGTAACCAGTTTAGAGCCTCCTTTAGAGATACTCAGTAATAAACCAAAAGCACCAATTAAGATCCCTAAAGCAAGAGGATGTCCACCAGCAGCCGCAATTAAAGGGATAAGAGGGATCATTGGGCCATGTGTTCCCGCTAAATTGGCACGAGGATTTAAAATAGCTGAAAATAAAACAACAAACAGAACACCAGCAATAAGCATTTCAAAACGCACATTTTCAGCAACAAAAGCGGCATCTAAACCAAACTGAAGCGCAAATGCACCCGCCATCGCGGCAACCATGACTATTTTACCGATGGTTGCTGCCAACGCAGGTACCCAATCTTCAATCTCAATGCCAAAATCACGGTAGGGTAGATTTATTTTCCAGCGTTTAGGGTTAGTGATCAGTAATTCGTTATTCAGATACTCTTCGCGTGAGTTAAAATCACTCGCGGGTTTGTGTCTCTCTCGATAAGATAAGTTGTCAGCATCCTGCATTAGGTCGTCCTTTTAAGTTTTAAATTTATTAACAATAAATTAACAGCATGAGGGATGATTTTTTTGTTTTAGAACAACTTACATTGCAATCTATATTGATAGGGGAGGTTAAAAGTGGAGAGTTAATAGTCGGTCACGATTCAAACAACTTTTGTAGTTTTTTTATATTTATTGCTTGTTTTAGCATCATAAAATTTAAAAGTGAATAATACCCTACTTTAGGGGTAAGTTTTAGGCTGTGCAATTTTAGCTGTTAGCTGTTAGCTCAAAATCATTTTCTACAGGCACAAAAAAGCAAGCCGAAGCTTGCTTTAGGTTTTAACGATTAAGGAATCGTTACACAATAACTTGCGCTAAATTGTTTTCAAAAAGCCTGAAGTGACTGGCTATTTTGAAAACAAAAGCGCAAGTAATGTTGAAGCCGATCCTAGTTAACACTTATTCAGCAGCAGGTGCTTCTTTCTTTTCTGCAGCTTCTTTAATACTTAGACGTACACGGCCTTGGCGGTCTACTTCTAGTACTTTCACTTTAACCATTTGGCCTTCTTTCAAGTGATCAGACACTTTTTGTACACGCTCTTCACCGTTATTTTGTAAGCGTCAGGGCAACCACACCTTCATCTAATTTCTGATCTCAGTTATGTTATTTTCAAGTCAAATAAAAGGAAATAACAATGAAAATAACGCGCAACGAAACACAATGGCAGACCCTAGTAAAAAATCAACAAACCAGTGGGTTAACTATTTCAGATTACTGTCAACAACATCACTTATCAACGTCTAGCTTCTACACTTTCAAGAAAAAACTAGGCCTAACATCCAACAGCTTTGTTCGCGCTAAAGTGATAC
>NZ_ATUO01000163.1 GCF_000420245.1 Psychromonas hadalis ATCC BAA-638
AGTTGCGTGCTTTCGTCTTGAACTCAAAGCAACTGACTTAACATCAGTGAATGTGCTTAGGGTAAAAGCAACCAAGCTCCGCGCTTTCGCCTTGTATTTAGCACCATCACTTAGTCTAAATTATCATTTCGGTTTTTTTGTACAATAAAAAAACAGAAAAGTTCAACTCAATAAACAAAAATTTGGCTTTTATCAATTAATTGATTAAAATCCAAAAATAACTGGTCTAACCAGTGATAGAATACTTGAAAATAAAATGCGATAGCATAAACTACCGCCATTAACGCATAAAGCGTATTCACAAAGGAAAATAAAAATGAGCAATCTTGAAGAACGCGTAAAAAACATCATCGTTGAGCAACTAGGTGTACAACTAGATGAAGTTGTAAACACAGCTTCTTTCGTTGACGATTTAGGTGCTGACTCTTTAGATACAGTTGAGCTAGTAATGGCGCTTGAAGAAGAATTTGATACTGAGATTCCTGATGAAGAAGCAGAGAAAATTACAACTGTTCAATCAGCTATCGATTACGTTACAAACAACGGTTAATCATTAGCCTATACCCGTCACCATTCATAGTGCAAAATTCAGCAAATTGTGAAGGAACAGATTCTAGGCAGAAAGCTGAGGGTCTAACGGGTTCACGGGTATAAGTGAAAAATATTTTAAAGGCGGTCTATGACCGCCTTTTCTGTTTTTCTAACTAACTGTTTTTAGCGTAGAATGATTAGTTAGAGAAATTGTTCAGTAATTTATTTGAGGAGAATAAAGTGTCAAAACGTAGAGTTGTGATCACAGGTTTAGGTTTATTAACGCCAGTTGGTAATTCAGTTGAGTCTTCATGGGAAGCGATTCAAGCAGGTAAAAGTGGTATCTCAAATATTGAACATTTTGATACTGAAAAATTTGCTTGTAAATTTGCAGGTCTGGTCAAAGATTTCAATGTTGAAGATTACATGTCTAAGAAAGAGGCGCGTAAAATGGATGCCTTTATTCAATATGGTGTCGCGGCTGCAGATCAGGCTTTAAAAGACTCTGGTATTATCGTTACCGAAGAGAACGCAGATCGTATCGGTGTTGCAATCGGCTCTGGTATTGGTGGAATCTCAACCATTGAAACAAATGTACGTAATATTGATAAAAGTGGCCCGCGTAAAATTAGCCCATTTTTTATCCCTGCAACGATTATTAACATGATCTCGGGTCATGTATCAATCAATAATGGTCTTAAAGGGCCAAATATCGCGGTCACGACTGCTTGTACAACAGGTACACACAGTATCGGTTTAGGCGCACGTATGATTCAATATGGCGATGCGGATATGATGCTAGTGGGTGGTGCTGAAAAAGCGTCAAGTGAATTAGGTATGGGCGGTTTTGCTGCTGCGCGCGCACTTTCAACGCGTAACGATTCACCAGAAACAGCAAGTCGTCCTTGGGATGAGTCTCGCGATGGGTTTGTATTAGGTGATGGTGCTGGCGTATTAGTACTTGAAGAGTATGAACATGCGGTTGCACGTGGCGCAAAAATTTATGCTGAGTTTGTTGGTTTTGGTATGAGTGGTGATGCTCACCATATGACGTCACCGCCAGCAGATGGTGCGGGCGCTGCACAATCAATGAGAAATGCACTCAAAGATGCAAAAATTAAACCATCACAAATTCAATATATCAATGCACATGGTACCTCAACACCCACAGGTGATATTGCTGAAACTAATGCGGTTAAAAGTGTTTGGGGCGATGCTGCCAAAGATGTGATGATGAGTTCAACAAAATCGATGACAGGTCATCTATTAGGTGCTGCGGGGGCAATTGAAGCGGTATTTAGTATACTTGCACTGCGCGACCAAGTTGCACCACCAACAATTAACTTGGTTAACCCAAGTGAAGGCTGTGATTTAGATTACGTAACCGATGGTAAAGCACGTCCTGCTCATATTGAATATGCACTTTCAAATTCATTTGGTTTTGGTGGCACAAACGGTACACTGATCTTCAAACGTATCTAATTTTTTAAAATAATGTAATACCAGTTAACACTCAAAATGCTTTATTCAGTCGTTAGCTTGTATACCAAGGCAAGGCGCAATATGATGGCCTTACGAGAGATTAATAAAAAGACATTAATCCTCTATCGGTAGAATGAAATAAAAGACTTTCATTCTTTAATGGCTAGCCCTTATCGAATATTGTAACGTAGAATTGGTTTGCAAGCTAACGACCCATGAGGCAAGCCGAGAGGAAGATATCTTCGGTGTTAGAAAGTTTTGATTTAACCCGTTAGATCTTCAGCTTTCTGCCTAGAATCTATTCACCTCTCGACTTGCTGAATTTTGCATATTGAGCGTTAACTGGTATACAATAAAAACCCGATTTAATGTCGGGTTTTTTTATGTCAGTAAGAAAGAGACCATGTTAATTAACGGAATTGAATCAGATAAAATTAGTGCAATAGACAGAGGTCTCGCTTATGGCGACGGTCTATTTTCAACCATGAAAGTGGAATATGGACAGGTGCAGCTGTGGGATTTTCATCTACAACGTCTACAATTGGGTGTTAAAAAGCTATTTTTTCCTGCTGTTAATTGGTCACAATTAAGTGCTGAGGTTTTACACGTTGCAAAAACAGTTGCACATGAAAAACAAAGTGTGATAAAAATTATCCTCACGCGTGGCAGTGGTGGGCGAGGTTATAGCACCCAAGGATGTGATTCACCACAACGCATTATATCAACCAGTGCTTATCCTGATTTTTATAAACAGTGGCAAGAGCAAGGAATCAAACTGATTTTGTGTGAATCACAGCTTGGCAGTAATTCGCAACTTGCAGGGCTTAAAACTTTAAATCGTTTAGAGCAAGTGTTGATAAAAAAAGAGCTTGAGAACAAGCAAGCTACTGAGGGCATTGTTTGTGATAACCAAGGTGTTGTGATTGAAACCTGTAGCGCCAACCTGTTTATCTACCTTGATAATGTTTGGCAAACACCCCTACTTGATCGATGTGGTGTAGCAGGGGTACAACGTAGGCAAGTGATGTTATTGGCTAAAAAAGCAGGTATAGAGGTGGTAGAAACTGAACTTCATATTAATGCGCTTAAACGGGCGAAAGCACTCTGTTTAACCAATGCGTTGATGGGCATTGTACCGGTCAATCAGTACCAACAACAGGTTTTTGAACCCTCACTCTGTCGGTCGTTACAATCTTTAATTAAGCAAGGAAATTCATAAATGAGCTTTAAAAAAATAGCCAGTGCATTTTTACTTTTATTGGCGTTGCTTTTCATTGCCCTATTTTTTGCCAAACAACAGATAGATGATTATTTAACCAAACCTTTACTTGATAAAACCCAGCTGATTATCGTAAAAAAGGGCAGTCATTACTCTCGTTTAGGGGATAACCTGCTAGCACAGTCAATTGTTACCGATCTACGCTGGTGGAAAGTCATTGGTAAATTACATCCTGAGTTAACGCAAATAAGATCTGGCACGTATCAAATTAAAGAGGGGTTTAATTTACAAGATATTTTACGCATGATTAATAGTGGTAAAGAGTACCAGTTCAGAGTTACTTTTGTAGAGGGCAGTACCTTTAAAGAGTGGATCTCTAGCATCAACGATGCTGAACTATTAAAGCCACTGCAAAAAACAGAAGCACAAATAATAGCATCATTAAACATCCCGCATAAAAAATTGGAAGGGTTACTGTTTCCTGAAACCTACCATTACAGCGCCAATATGAGTGCTTATAAAATAGTGAAAAAGGCGTATCTCCACCAATCAAAAACACTTGAAAAATTGTGGTCTGAAAGAGAAAAAGGACTGCCTTATAAAACACCTTATGAAGCGTTGATCATGGCCTCTATTATTGAAAAAGAAAGTAGCTTGTCGGATGATCGTGACAAAATATCATCCGTGTTTGTAAATCGTTTGCGCAGAGGGATGCGCTTACAAACGGATCCTACTGTTATCTATGGCATGGGAGATCGCTACAAAGGGCGTATTCGCAGTAAAGATCTGCGTGAAAAAACAATTTATAATACTTATCAAATTAATGGCTTACCTCCTACGCCAATTGCAATGCCCAGCGAAGCTGCATTGTATGCGACCCTACACCCCGCAAAAACAAAGTATCTCTATTTTGTGAGTAAAGGAGACGGTACCTCTTATTTCTCAAAAAACTTAAAAGAGCATAATCGCGCCGTTAGAAAATATATTTTAGGAAAATAACATGTCATCTCAACAAAAATTAGCCAATAAATTTATTGTTATTGAAGGATTAGAAGGAGCGGGGAAAAGCACTGCCATCGCTTATATCGGTAAATGGCTTGCCCTGCAAAATATGCCTAATGATAAAATCACTTATACACGTGAGCCGGGTGGTACTGAACTTGCTGAGCGGATGCGTGATATTGTAAAAATGGATGTACAGGGTGAAGAGTTACAGGACAAAGCGGAGCTACTTATTATGTATGCAGCGCGTGTGCAACTGGTTGAGCATGTGATTAAACCTGCGCTAAAAAACAATCATATTGTGGTTGGTGATCGTCATAACTGGAGCTCTCTCGCTTATCAAGGGGGGGGACGTGGCATTGAACGTACATTGATTGAAGCGATAAAACAGGTCTCTTTAGGCAATTTTAAAGCGGATTTTACCCTCTATTTAGATATTGATCCGAAGCTTGGTCTTAGTCGTGCGCGTGGTCGTGGCGAGTTAGACAGAATAGAGCGTTTGGCTATTGATTTTTTTGAGCGCACTCGTCAGGTGTTTTTGCAGTTAGTGGAAAAAGAGAAAAATGCGGTGACTATCGATGCAAGTCAAACACCCACATTCGTTGAAAAAGCGATCTGCAAACAGCTTGATCATTGGTTAGCGAGTTTAACATAGATGCCACAATCAAACGTGCCTACGCCTTGGCTTGATCCTATTTTTGAAACCCTTAAACAGAACTATCAAAATAGCCGTTTTGCACATGCTCTGCTTTTTACTGGCAGTACGGGCTTAGGGAAATTTAAACTTGCACTGCGCAGTGCAAAATATCTTTTATGTGATAACAAACAGAGTAACGGCTCATGTGGAAACTGTCATGCTTGCAACTTATTTGATGCACAAAATCATCTAGATTTTCATCTACTACAAAGTGAGAATAATAAAGCGATTGGCATTGAACAGGTACGTAGCTTAATTAATACACTCAATGAACGCCCACACTTAGGTGACAATAAAGTCGTTGTTATTAAAGATGTACAACTACTCAGCACTGCGGCTGCCAATGCGCTTTTAAAAACCTTAGAGGAGCCACAGGGTAATAGTTACCTTATTCTGTTGAGCCGTACGCATCATCAACTGATGCCAACTCTGTATAGCCGTGTTCAGCATACCCATCTTCATAGTCCCAATGATAAACAACTCACCAGTTGGCTTGAGCAACAGGGCGTAGCCGTGACAGATAAAGGGGTTTTACGACAGTTTCAAAACTGCCCGTTAATTTTACTTAATCATTTAAAAGCATTACAGAAAGGTGAAGCGACGGATGAACGCCGAAATTGTGTTGAGGGGCTGTTTACCTTGCTTAATCAAGCTGAAAGCTTGTTTGATTTTAGCCAGTTCCTTGGCAAAGAGGTTGAGTCTCGTTTACAGCTGCTGTTTTTCATGTTGCATGATCTGCATAAACTCAAACTGACAGGGCAAGGTTTAAATGATGATGCAGTTTACTTTTTTGCATTGCCTCAATTGCAAATATGGAGTGAACAGATAACCCTGAAGAGTCTGCGTTATCTCAATAGTGAACTGTTAAAAACCCGTGCTCTATTAGTTGAGCATTCAGGCTTGAAAAAAGAGTTACTTATTTCTGCGTTATTAATAAAAATTAAAAAAGAGTTTAAGGAACAAGCTGTATGTTAGTTGATTCACATTGCCATTTAGACCGTTTAGATTATGACAAAAAACATAAAAATTTAGACGATGTTATCAATAAAGCAAAAGTAAAAGGGATCAACTATTTTATGAGTGTTTGTGTCACGCTCAAAGATTACCCTGCGATGGCTGAACTTATTAAAGAACATGATGAGATATTTAGTAGCTGTGGTGTGCATCCACTTTATTATGATGAAAAGAATAAAGATGAGGTGCTCGATGAAGCATTACTTTTAGCATACGCAAGTAGCGATAAAGTGGTTGCCATTGGCGAAACAGGACTCGACTTTTTCTATGCACCTGAAACTAAAGATTGGCAGATAGACTGTTTTCGTAAACAAATTCGTGTTGCTAAAAAACTTAATAAACCCTTGATCATTCATACCCGTGCAGCGCGCCAAGAAACCTTAGACATATTAACAGAAGAGGGGGCAGATCAAGTCGGTGGTGTACTGCATTGTTTTACAGAATCACTTGAGATGGCTATTGAAGCAATGCAGATGGGCTTTTATATCTCTGTTTCAGGTATCGTCACTTTTAAAAATGCCAAAGAATTACAAGCAGTGATAAAAGAGATCCCCTTGGAGCGATTATTAGTCGAAACAGATGCACCTTATCTTGCACCCGTGCCACACAGAGGGCAAGAGAATGAGCCCGCGTTTACCGCAGATGTCGCAAAATTTGTTGCTGACTTAAAAGGGGTAAGTGTAGAGGAGTTAGCGAAAGTGACCTCTGATAACTTTTTTAATCTTTTTACACAAGCAAAGCGTTAAGCTAGAAGGCTAAAGCAGTAAAAGATTAGCCTTTTAAATACTATATTTTAACAACTTGGGCAGACCAACCACAGTGAGATTTTTCAGCAATAATAAGTACATCTTCTGTTTCATTCGCCATCGCGAGTAACCCAGTCGCTGACCAAATTGCACTTTTTTCAATAGGTAAACTGCCTCCTGTCGGTTGATTATGGTTAGCCATCGCAACAAGTATATTAAATTCGTTTGCATAATTTTTCATTGTTAGGCTATCACTCTCATATCCACTTTCAGTGATCATGACACCTGCTATATAAACAGTTGCTCCTTGTTGAACACACTGAGTAATGAGAAGAGTGGCTACTATCAGCGCAAATAGCATTAGCAATTTTTGTATTATTTATGGTGAGGCAATGATGCGCTCTACCTTCACTAAAATAAGCCTCTTCTCCGGGATGTAAGTGCATCTTTGCATAACTATACCCATGATCTTTGAAAAGACTTCTCATTTAGGAAAATTAAGTTGAAATTTAAATTTAAAAGATCAAACTGTCTATACCCATGATCTTTGAAAAGACTTCTCATTTAGGAAAATTAAGTTGAAATTTAAATTTAAAAGATCAAACTGTCTATATGCAAATATCATTATCCTATCAGCAAAAAAAGATTTTAGAATCTCGCCATAAAATGAGCAGGGATAAGCGCGAGTGCGATAGAATAAAAGCGATTTTATTATCTGCTGAAGGTTGGTCTGAGGAGTTAATATCTCAGGCGCTACGAAAACACAAAACAAGTATTACTCGACATTTAAATGATTATGTCACCAGTCAAAAAATAACATCGGATAATGGTGGTTCTGAGGGCTACCTTAGTGAAGCACAAACAGAATTAGTTGTTGA
>NZ_ATUO01000164.1 GCF_000420245.1 Psychromonas hadalis ATCC BAA-638
AACAAATTGTGACCATAAGCGACTAATAAACGGTAAAGTGAGAGTAATAGATAAGGTTTACCACATCCAGACCGTGAACGGTGCAATAGCGCATTTTAAGGGTTGGGTTAACGGAAAAATGAAAGGCGTAGCAACAAAGTATTTATCGAATTATCTTGCTTGGTTTAGGGAAAGCAACGCGAAGCTCAATAAACAAGAAATATTAGTCGCTGCCTATGGGTGACAACAGTGTTCTACAACAGAGCCAATTATTTATGGTTAGCCCAAATGAATGGCGTTTATTCACATTTAACAATAAATTATTCTTGTTTGTTCCTATCAATAGTCGGAATTTTCAACACCTCTACCTATTATCTAAATAGCAACAAAGCTATTATTTTTGTTATGACTTTTATTTTAACTAGTACCACATCTAGTGCCAACTCAACCCAAAACCACCAAAGACATTAAAATACAACAAGTTACAGCTCGGACTTGACTTCCCCCATCCCAGTAAAATTACAGAGTTAAAATCAAGACCAAAATGCTTGGTAATAGCCCAATTAAGCTCAATCCAATTAATTTTAGTCTCAAAGAACCTCTGTAAAGTGCGGTAACTTCCCCCTTTTTCAGTCCAGCGACTAATGCTTAACATTGTGATACGCCCAGTCATTGCTAACATTGCTTGGCAAATAATAAAAAGTTGTTTATAGGTTTTCGAGCAAAGTAATGGATGTAAGCACGTAAAAATTGTAATAATTTCAGTATGAGCCGTTGTTCTTAAGCATGTTTGTCAGAATTACATATTTTACCAACTGCTCACTTGTTTTTGCTACAAAATAAAGTCTCTGTTCCATTTTGCTGTTGTCGCCACGACAACCACTTAAATTACAAAGAGTTATGGATAAAGCAAATTAACGTAATCTCAACATTTACAAGGTGTTAGATTAAACAATAAAACCAGCAATATTGTTATGGAACAGAGCCAAAATAAATCATCTCTCACTTTGGCTAAGGTATTGTGATAACGGATGTATTAAAAATGTACCTATATATCCATGATATTTCAGATGCAAAATCAGCAATGCATCTTGAAGTAACAATCATTACTATGCTCAAACCACACGTCTCGCGTCCATTTTTAAGAGAAACAGATTACAATTTCACGTAAACATCGCCAAAGCGATTATTTATTACGCATACAGTCAATAAACACCAAATAACATTTGACGGCAATAGCCTAACTCAGTAATATCTCGCCTCGTTGCTTAGCAACAATTTTAAAAGTAAGCTAGTGCGCCCTTAGCTCAGCTGGATAGAGCAACGCCCTTCTAAGGCGTGGGCCACAGGTTCGAATCCTGTAGGGCGTACCATTTTTAAAAGATTAGTGGCGGATGTAGCTCAGTTGGTAGAGCCCCGGATTGTGATTCCGGTTGTCGCGGGTTCAATCCCCGTCATTCGCCCCATTCTTTTAAAGATAAAGCAGTAAAAGTTTAAGTAGTTGCGGGAGTGGCGGAATTGGTAGACGCGCTAGATTTAGGTTCTAGTATTTTAGGATGTGAGAGTTCAAGTCTCTCCTTCCGCACCATTTAAACTTAGTTCTTAACAGAACAATCTCGGTGATTAGCGCAGCTTGGTAGCGCACCTGGTTTGGGACCAGGGGGTCAAAGGTTCGAATCCTTTATCACCGACCACATTTAAAGCCTTGATAATTAAGTAAATTATCAAGGCTTTTTCATTTCCCCTGTTTCAAACTTCTAAAATAAGAAAACTTACACAGTCATTAAAGCAAAACGCATTAACAACAACTTCAGATCTGATCGCATTCCTATTAGCCTAAAATTTATATCTCTTTTCTACAGCCCTTTCAATTTCGTTTTCAGCCTATTTTTCCAATAATGGGAACGAATAGCAACGCATTCCTCCTTCTAAAAATGGCTCTTATAAAAATACAATTTTTAATAATTATCGACAGACATTAAAAATATACACAGTAAAATTTCCAATAAAGTCGCACTAAAATACAATAATTTAAGGGATAATTTGGGGTGTAAAACAACATCAATAATAGAAAAATCATAATTGGTGACCAAACGGTGACCATCTGGTGCCCAAAAAAATTTTGACACTTGAAAATAATAGAAATAAAAACAGCATTTTATTATCAATACCATTTTATTTGTAGCAAAAAAAAGCACCCAAAGGTGCATTAGTTATTTGGTCGTCACTAAGTGATTAAACTGAAATACTCGATAGTTTTTGCTCAATGAGTTGATGTACAGATCGATAGCTATCTTTATAGCACATCTCATTATTATGCATTAACTCACTCAACAAACACTTTGTCAATAATGCGTCTTTTAAATATTGAGAACAGCTTTGTAATTGGTATTTATAGAAAATATTATGGCCTCTTAATATCAATGCGGGATAAATAGCATCAGTTTGACTATCAACACCTTTGAACAAAATACTTGGATGCATTTTTTGATGAAACAATATCTCAACAACATCAGACCGTAATTTTTGATCGGAGATTTTAGTGATTAGCCGACCACATTTGAAGAATCCGCTTAGCTTTCAGAATTAAGCTATTTTTTTCGTTTCTAGGTATAAAAAATAACGAAGCTATACTTATAACAATGAACATGATGTAAAAAGGAAAAGATGATGCTGATTTTTTATATTGTTTGTGCTTGTATTATATTTGCAGGCTCTGGTGTAATAATGCAGCTTAATCGCTTAGCTATTTACCGTCGACGTATTATTCGCCACTTCGCTCATATTAACCAAAAAATTCCGTTTATTTTATCAGACAACCAAGAACAACAAATAAAGCAGTGTTTCTTGAAAGGTATCAGTATTCAAAACTGCATTGATGAACTTTAGTTTTGCAGGAAATTCCTAGATTTTATTCTTTTCAGCCGACCACATTACCTTCATGCAGAGCTTTTTTCCTACCCTTTAAGGTTATCCGGTATTGAGTAATACTGGCAACTTGTCTCTCTTTATTGATGGCACTGTTTAAATAATGTACTGATTTATTCATACTAATTAAAAATAGGTACATTACCGAATGAATAAAGACAATCGTAACGATAATAGACTTTCCAATGGTTATGGTAGATTCAATGAATTTGATATAAAATATCCTGCTTTATCGCACGCTATCAGCCTATTGTATTATTGAAGATAATTCGCTATAACCCTTACTATTAAATTTGTAATTAAAGAAGTAAACATCATGAAGAGTACATCGACACATAAGCCCCGCCCGATCATTGACTTACTTGTCAGCATCGTTCTCCCGTCATTTATACTAATGAAATTAAGTGGTGAAAACGATCTCGGGGCGACCGGAGGCCTGATCGCTGCGCTGGCCTTTCCACTTGCTTGGGGAATTTTTGAGTTAATAAAATACAGAAAGTTTAATTTTATCGCTTTATTGGGGTTGCTCAGTGTATTACTGACCGGTGGCATAGGCTTGTTTGAGCTAGACAACAAATGGTTAGCGATTAAAGAAGCCGCTATTCCTGCGCTAATAGGTCTGGGTGTTTTAATTTCTACGTTTACGCCCTACCCTTTAGTAAAAACCTTACTGTTTAACCCCGAAGTGATAGACATAGAAAAGATAAATCAAAGATTAGCAACACATAATAGTACCGACGCATTTGAAAAACGTTTATTGAAAGCGACCTATCTTGTTGTATGCTCTTTTGTGTTTTCAGCAACCATGAATTACATACTGGCCAAATGGCTGGTGACTAGTCCTGCGGGCACTTCTGAATTTAATGAACAGCTGGGTCAATTAACATTATATAGTTATCCAATGATTGCACTGCCGTCTATGTTGATGTTACTGGGTGTTTTTTATTATTTGTGGCGCACCATTCGTGACCTAACCGGCCTCACGCTAGAAGAAGTGATGGCGAAAAAAAAATAGGTTATTAACCTTTTTTTGCTCCTCTCTTTAATAAAGGGTCCGGTCACTAACCGGCTCCTTTATTTTTTAACCTATGAAATCAACAACGCAAACTTTTCTAACTGTTGATCAACACGATCTAAACTCTGTTGCCAGAACTGCGGATGGCGAATATCCAAGCCAAGATGTTTTTCAACCAATTGCTCCGCACTCATACGCCCGGTATCACGTAATAAGGCTTTATAGTCTTCATAAAAATGGGCACCTTTGGCTTCGCGCTGCGCATAAACACCAATGCTAAACAGGTAACCAAATAGATAAGGGTAGTTATAAAAACTCACTGAAGCGATGCTAAAGTGCAATTTACTGGCCCAAAACATCTCATTACTTTGCGCTGAGCTGCTACCATACCAATCAGACCAGGTTTTATCCATTAACTCACTGAGTTGCTCAGGTGTTAATTCACCTTCGCTACGCTGTTCATAAAACGCTTTTTCAAAGTCAAAACGAACAGGAATATTGATAGTCAGTGCCAGAGAAGACTGTGCTTCCTCCCATAACATCATGCGTTTATCCTGATCCGATTTAGCTTTTTCCATTAATGCATCACGCACTACATTCTCAGCAAAAATAGAAGCGGTTTCAGCGAGGGTCATCGGATAATGACTTTGCGCTATGGGTAAATCTTTAAGCACCCAGTTATGGAATGCATGACCGAGTTCATGGGCAAGTGTTAGCAGGTCAGACATGCTGTTACCCCAAGTCATAAAGACCAGTGGCGTGCGTGTATCGGCAAATTTTGAACAAAATGCGCCCAAGCGTTTGTTCTTCTGTGGGGCAGCATCAATCAGTTTTTTCTCGACCATCATATCCACAAACTCACCCATCTCTTCGTCGATGCCTGCAAAGGCATCACGAATAATGGTGATCGCTTCATCGAAGCTATAATGGCTCGCCTCCTCCCCGGCAATGGCTGGCATAGCGGCAAGCTCATCCCATGGATTTAAGGTATCCGAGTTAAACAATTTTGCCATTAATAATCCCGCTTTTTGTCCCACGGCGCGATTTTGATAAGCCACTTGCATTAAGGCATCCAGGGTTGATTTCTCAATACGGCTGTTATGCAAAGAGGCATCTAAAAAGTGTACTTTCTGTGTATGGCTACGTTTCTCATATTCACTTAAACGACTACCTGCAAGTGCATTTAAAATCGCGGCAATGCTTTGTTGATGGGTTTTCATCAGCGCGCTAATCGCTTGCCAAGCGGGCTCTCTGCGTGTTTCATCACTACCATATAACAGGCTAGCGGCGGTCGCGAGGCCCATGGTTTCTTGGCGACCATCACTGAGTGTGATAGTGACGTCTAAAGCACCCGTGAGGTTATTATATAAACGTCCCCATGCGTTACGCCCATCCACATTCATGGCCGTTAATAATTGCTCTTCTGGCACACTTAAACGTTGATTTTTTAAGGCTCTATCTTGCTCAAGCTTAAATTGAAAACTGCTCAGTGAGCCCGTTTCTTCATTACCCTCAATCAAGGTAACAAATTGTTGGCTTTCAAGGTTGATAATTTTATCTTGGTAAGGGCTAAAGCTTTGCATCAAGGTTGCACCAAGTTTATCCATGCGTACCGCTAAGTTTTTAGCGTCTGGGTTCTGTGCATCAACGGCGCTGCGACAGCTTGCATAACTGCTGATGGTCGCCAACGTCACAGTACTTTTTTGCAATAAAATTAGTGCATTTTGCAAATCAGCAATAGTGTCATTGGATGTGCTATTTAACTGCTTAATGGTCAATTCAATGCTGTTGATATCAGCGTTTATTTTTGTATCGTCTAGGTTTTTGTAAGCGATACTAAGGTCCCAACTGGGTGCGCTCATAAAATAAAGTCCTTATAATTATTTTACTAAAGATATTTGTCAGTAAAGCACAATATGATCAGGGTGCAAAGCCTGAGACGAAAGGTCTCGTTAGCGAGTCCGATGGGCTGACTATTTACGCTATTAATAGATTAATAAGGGAAAAGTGGGAGAATTACTTAATGGTTGTAAATTAAATCAACAAGTAAATGATTTAAACCTTTGAATGTCCCCTTTTCCGCCTATTTTCATCCCCACTTTTTTATTAAATAATATTTTTATCTCTACGTTAATGTCCAGATTCACTCAACCACTTCAGAATCGATATGATGACTAACCATTATTTAAGACATCGGGTAACCGATTATTTAATTTATCCCCGCAACACCGATGGTGTATAGTAACGTTATTATTTTTCACTAGTTAGACCAACAATATGCCCGATTACTACCTTCACTCCACAAATGCCCTCCAAGCACTGGAGGCTATAGCCAATGGACAATCTAGCGTTAAGCTATCGGCTGATTTGAATATTTCACAGCAGGACTTTACCTTAAGTGACAAAAGCCTAGTACTCGATGACGATAATCGACTTTCCGTTACCGAACTCAAAAAAATCGTAAAAAAAACACAAAGAATATATCTTTGTAGCGATGGAGATATGGAAGCGCTTGAAGACCGTAGTTCTGGCTACTACAAACTTGTGCCGACAAATGGCTCACCACTGCTAGAAATTAGTGGTGTAAAAATGCATATATCCAAGGGAACGGATCCCTTTGTGAGTGCATCAGCAATGGCCCAACAGGCGGTGCGTAAGGGTGATAAAGTTCTGGATTGCTGTGGCGGTTTGGGTTACGCGGCTATTGCGGCCCATCGATTAGGCGCAAGCGAGGTGCTTACCATCGAACTTAGTCCTCAAGTGATGGGGTTACGTGCACAAAACCCTTGGTCACAAGATTTAAAAAAATCAGGCATAGAGCAACGTCAAGGTAGTAGCTTTGAGTTGATTAAAACCATGCAAGCTATGTCCTTCGATGCTGTTATTCACGATCCACCACGTTTTTCTCTTGCGGGGGAGCTTTATAGCGAAGAGTTTTACCGCCAGATTTTTCGTATATTACGTCGTAATGGACGACTTTTTCATTACACCGGAAATCCACATGTGGTAAGAAAAGGAAGCAGTTTTGTTGACGGCGTGATAAAACGACTGCAAGCAGCAGGTTTCAAGAACGTGAAAAAAGTACCGCATTTGATGGGAGTCAGTGCGCAAAACTAAAGAATAAAAGGGAGTAAGACAATGATTGATGGATCATGCTGATTGATTGTTACGTTCTCTTTTAACCTTTAATTAAGACAAAGCAAGAACAGGACCTATATGGACGCTCACTCGTTGTCAAGACGAAAAATTTAGAACATAAAAATAATCTTCTATTCGTAATGACATTAACTCTAAAATCTCCGTACTAACTTGTATAATGCCCAAAGAAATTTAAACTATAAAATTAATATCCTTATTCCTATTTGAGATAATATCAACCCAAATAGGAGAATTGTAATGAGCAAAAAAAGAACAACATATTCAGCTGAATTTAAAAGTCGGCTTGTGCTTGAGTTATTGGAAAATGAAAAAAAAATAGCTGAAATTGCCAGTAAAAATAACATCACACCTAAAAATCTTCAGAATTGGAAAAAGATATTCTTGGATAATGCAGTGATTGCAATGGAGCCTGCTAAAGCGGTTAAAGCGGTTAAAGCGGTTAAAAAATACAAGCAAGAGCTTATCGCAGTTCAAGAAGAAAATGAAAT
>NZ_ATUO01000165.1 GCF_000420245.1 Psychromonas hadalis ATCC BAA-638
ATGAATGTCAAATCTATGCTGATGATGGCGCTCGAAATTTATGTACTTTTAGGAGGGCTTTACTGGGGCTTGTGAAAGATAATTCTTTCAAAGATAGTGTTGCAGGTAAGATGCAACGAGCTTGTTGGGATCAGGGTTTTAGGCTGAAGTACTTTTGGGATGAAATTCATACAAAGCGTAATCCGCCCCTGTCCTTTGGGCCGACCCGTATGCTTTTTTTCTTTAAGTCCTGAAATGCCATGTGTTAAGTAGCTTTGAATCCAGCTATTAACGCTTGTTCGGCTCACCTTTAAGTATTGAGATATTTGAGTTCTATTTTTACCATCAATCAAATGAGATGCGGCGAGCAAACAAAGCTTTAACCTCGCATTCGACGTCGAACTAATCATTTTTGATAAATCTGAGTCATATTTCACCACCGTTAAAGAGAAGCTAATTAGATCACAAAATTAGTGGAATTGGTATAATTTCGGTGGGACTTTTTTAATTGTGTTGATTTAAGCGATGACTGTTCAAGTATGGAAAGGTCAAAGGACAGAAAGAAATGATTGATAATCATTTCTGAGATACATCACCGTAATGAGTGGTCAATGCGTATAGTGATAAATAGGGGCGAATTTGTCGGCAGACAAGGTTCATGAGCAATGTTCACCCACGTATCTATTGTGTGGTGGGCTGAATTCCTCTCTTACGCTGATCAAACAGAAAAATACCTTAGCACTAAAAAGAAAATCATTCCTAAGCCAATTGTTTTTAAGAGACTTTTACTGATTAAAGCAATAATCAATGCAAACAGTGCAGCGATTAAATAACTGTTATTAAAGCTAATATCGATATTACCCTCGGGCATAACGACAGCGGGGACGATAATCGCGGTTAATACTGCAGGAGGAACAAACTTTAACGCTTTTCCAAGCCAGTTTGGAAAAGTCATTTTTCCTGCAAAGGCAAACATTACAAAGCGGATGGCAAAGGTGATAATAAACATACCTAATATTAATAGGGTTTCATTCATAAGCAAGTTGCCTTTTATCCAATTTATTGACTGTTAATCCAACAAATACGCCGATTAGTGCGCTAATGATTAAGCCTAATTTATTGGGCAGTTGTGCGAAAATAAGTGAACTTAATCCAGCAAAAATAATCGCAGAGATCATCGCTTTGCTATTCATATAAGGCACAACCATGCCGATAAAGGTAACGGACATAGCAAACTCTAATCCCCAGCTACTCATGTCGGGAATTAAACTGCCTAACGCGACACCTAAAATGGTAAACGAAACCCAAGTGCAATAAAAACAACAGATTGAACCAAGGTAAAAGTAGTGCGCGTCAGTTTTATCTTGCTTTAAATAACGTTGGCTCATGTTTGCAAAGCTTTCATCGGTTAAACCAAAAGCAAGTACTGCCCGCCAGACAAGTGAAAGATGTTTTACATGATCAACCAATGCAGTGGCATAAAGTAGATGGCGTAGGTTTACGACGAACGTTGTTAGTAAAATCATCTCTAAGGGGGCTTGGGCTGCAATCAATGCTAAAACAATGAACTGTGCAGAGCCTGCAAAAACCAATATTGACATGACAATGGTGGCGGTGGCTGATAAACCACTGGTAGGTGCTAGGGTACCAAACAGTATAGCAAAAGGGATAGCACCTAAAATCAGTGGTAAGGCTGCTTTACTCCCTCCTAAAAACTCCCATCTTTGTGCTGAATTAAACATAAAGCTGTAACTCCATATAGACATCTGCACGCGGATATTCACTTTTCCCGTTAGGGTGCTTTTGTTCGATGAAACCAAAATGTTGATATAGCGCCATCGCACGGTGTAATTTTCGGTTAGTTTCTAAACAGATTGTTTGTATCTGTAAGTCTCGAGCTTTATTAAGTGTGCTTAATAATAATTTTCGGCCAATGCCTTGCCCTTGATATTTGTTACAAACAGCCATTTTAGAGAGTTCATAGCTGTTATTTTTAGTGGGTTTTAGTGCGATGCACCCCAATATATTTTCTCCCTGCTTAGCAAAAAAGAGGTAACCTCCTTGTGCTAAATAGTAGCTTTCTGGATGATTTAATGATTGTTTATCAGCGTCAGTTAATTCACCGTTAAATTCGCTGTTTAACCAGACCATATTGAGCCTTTTAAAATCTGACTTATAATCACTTTTCCAATTTACAATCTCAATTTTTGGTGCTGTTTCTTGTAGATCTTGTAGTACACGTTGGGAAAGATTAAGTTGTTGTAAACTATTTTCAAATTGTTGAATCGCACTGATTAGCGATGCTGTCTGTAAGCTTTCTATATAATCCAACTGTTTTTTAAGTGCTTGCCAGATAGGGGTTGCTTGCTGAATAAGTAATAACGATTTTTTTGTTAAACTGATCTGACTGGCTCGCTTGTCGGTTGGGTGAGGCATCTTTGTTAAATAACCCTCTTTAATCATTTTATTGGCAAGTTTACTGATGGCTGGATGGCTAACAGAGAGGTAGTCAGAGGCTTGGGTAATACCCATTGGTCCCATTTTATTGATTAAATTAAGCAGTAAAAAGTAACTGGGGTTAAGTGTTAATCCCATCTGATTATAAACGATGGCAACTTCGCTAAAAAGTTGATCGCTGAGGCGTTTTAACTGACTGCCTAAACTAAGTGTTGCCAGTGTTTTCATGTAATCCATCTAAACTTCCCTTTAAACTATGTAACTGGTTACGTAGTTAGTTTCCTACTTGTGGTGGTTATTGTCAATAGCTGAGAATAAATCGAACAAAATGTGATTAGATCCCCACTTTTTGCTGTGTTATATTAGCGTCAATTAATTTACCCTCTTTTATTTGGAATAACTCATGACCACGATTAAGTCGACGTCTGAAATTCGCCAAGGATTTCTTGATTTTTTTGCTAAGAAAGGCCACCAAACAGTCGCGAGTGGCTCATTGGTGCCTGATAACGATCCTACTCTGCTATTTACCAATGCAGGTATGAATCAATTTAAAGATACTTTTCTTGGTAGCGAAAAACGTGCTTATAGTCGTGCCACATCAAGTCAACGTTGTGTGCGCGCAGGGGGTAAACATAATGATTTAGATAACGTGGGGTATACCGCGCGTCACCATACATTTTTTGAGATGTTAGGTAACTTTAGCTTTGGTGATTATTTTAAAGAAGATGCGATCTCATTTGCGTGGGAGTATTTAACTGTGGAGTTGGGTTTACCTAAAGAGAAGCTATGGGTAACGGTATTTGATGAAGATCCAGAAACGGAAAAGATCTGGATTGAAAAAATAGGTGTTGATCCCGCGCGTTTATCACGTATTGGTGCAAAAGATAATTTCTGGTCGATGGGTGATACGGGTCCTTGTGGCCCTTGTACTGAGATATTTTATGATCACGGTGAACATATATGGGGCGGTCCTCCGGGTACACCCGAGGAAGATGGCGATCGTTATATCGAGATCTGGAATCTGGTGTTTATGCAATATAATCGTCATGCCGATGGCACTATGGAAGATCTTCCAAAACCTTCTGTTGATACTGGTATGGGTCTTGAACGTATTTCTGCCATTATGCAAAATGGTCACTCTAATTATGATATTGACCTGTTCCAAGGACTTATCAAGAAAGTCGCAGAAGTAACGGGTGCCACTGATTTTACTGATAAATCACTGCGTGTTGTGGCTGATCATATCCGTGCATGTGGTTTCTTAATTGCTGATGGTGTTATGCCATCAAATGAAGGTCGTGGTTATGTTTTACGTCGTATTATTCGTCGCGCGGTACGTCACGGGCATAAACTAGGTGCCACTGAGGTTTTCTTTTACAAAATCTATGAAGAATTGATCCATCAAATGGGTGATGCTTACCCTGAGTTGCTGCAGCAACGTCTGTTTGTTGAAAAGATTTTACGTTTAGAGGAAGAGCAATTCGGTAAAACACTTGAGCGTGGATTACAAATTTTAGATGTTGCCTTAGATGTTTTAGAGGGCACCGTTATTCCAGGTGATGTTGTTTTCAAACTTTATGATACCTACGGCTTCCCGGCTGATTTAACCGCTGATATTGCCCGTGAACGTGAATTAACGATTGACCAAGATGGTTTTGATCGTGCGATGGCAGAGCAGCGTTTACGTGCTCAACAAGCGAATAATTTTGGTAAAGATTATAACGATATTTTAAAAATCGAAGGTAAAACAGAGTTTATTGGCTATGACACACTAGAAGGCTGTGCAACAGTCACTCAAATGATTAAAGAGGGTGAGTTTGTTGAGGCTTTAATGGAAGGGGATAATGCACAAATTGTTTTATCTAAAAGCGTTTTCTATGCAGAATCAGGTGGTCAAACGGGTGATACAGGTATTTTAAAATTGAATGACGGTATCTTTACTGTTACAGATACTAAAAAATCGTGTGATGCTTTTTTACATATTGGTTATTTAAGTACTGGCTCAATCTCGATTAACGAAAAAGTGCAGATGCAAGTAGATTCCGGTCGTCGTAAAGCGATTGCACTACATCATTCTGCAACACATCTATTACATGCAGCGCTACGTCAAACATTAGGCGAGCATGTCACGCAAAAAGGGTCATTGTGTGATGCTGAAAAGCTACGTTTTGATTTCTCACATTTTGAAGCGCTATCGATAGGGACATTAAATCAAGTCAGCCATCTGGTTAATCAAGCCATTCGTGATAACTATGAAATTGTGACGACATTAATGGATATCGAAGAAGCTAACACCACAGGTGCAATGGCACTATTTGGTGAGAAATACGACGAGATGGTGCGCGTGGTGAAAATGGGTGATTTTTCTGTGGAGCTTTGCGGTGGCACACATACAACACGCACGGGTAACATGGGATTGTTTCTCGTGACCTCTGAGGCGGGTATTGCTGCGGGTGTACGTCGTATTGAAGCATCTGTTGGTGGTGCGGCTGAGCAAGCACTGTACAATTTGCGCGATCAATTTAGTAAGGCGTGTAATTTGGTGAAAGGTGATGGTTTCAATATTGGTGAGAAAATCATGCAGACCTTAGATCGTAATAAAGCACTGGAAAAAGAGCTTGCACAGCTTAAAGCAAAAATTGCCAGTGAAAAAGGTGCTAATTTGACCGGTAATGCGATTGAGATCAATGGTGTGAAAGTGGTTATTGCTAATATCGAAGGTATTGATCCCAAAACACTGCGTGACAGTGTTGATGAAATAAAAAACAAACTGCAGTCAGGCATTGTTGTTTTAGCAACAGCGGTTGGTGAAGATAAAGTGAGTTTAATTGTTGGTGTAACAAAAGATCTCACTAAAAAGGTTAAAGCAGGTGAGTTAGTTAACTTAGTCGCCGGGCCTGTCGGTGGTAAAGGAGGCGGTCGTCCTGATATGGCGATGGCGGGAGGGAATAATCCGAGTGCGTTAAAAGAAGCGCTTGCATTAGTAGAGCCTTGGTTAGTAGAGCGATTATAATACCAATCTGAATAAATAGCTGATCAATTTTACTGGTTAAAATGACTTATTTCTTCGTATAAGTTTCGTAAAGGGAACAACCATTTACATCAACTTATGCCTTAAAATAAGTCATTTTTCCTGCGTAAAATATAGATCACATACTTAATCAGACTGGTATAAATAGATTGGCTCGTGGAAAGCGAGCTATAAGTGAGAAGTAACAAGATGGCATTAATAGTTCAAAAATATGGTGGTACGTCGGTCGCAAATGTAGAGCGAATCAAAGTCGTTGCCGATAAAGTAAAAGCCACACGCGAGGCAGGTAATGACGTAGTCGTGGTTTTGTCGGCGATGTCAGGTGAAACGAACCGCATGATTGCATTAGCAAAAAAGTTAAATGCAACACCAAGTCCGCGTGAAATGGACGTATTGCTTACAACAGGTGAGCAAACAACGATAGCGTTATTATCGATGGCATTACATCATTTAGGTGTCGATGCAGTTTCCATGACGGGTGACCAAATCCGTTTGACAACGGATACTAGCCACGCTAAAGCACGTATCTTAGATGTAGAAACTAAAAATCTAGAAGCACACCTTAAAAAAGGGCGTGTGGTCGTGGTGGCCGGTTTCCAAGGTCGTTGTAAAAATAATAATATAACCACACTCGGTCGTGGTGGTAGTGATACTTCTGCGGTGGCAATTGCAGCTGCTCTTAAAGCGGATGAATGTCAAATTTATACCGATGTAGATGGCGTTTATACGACCGACCCACGTGTAGAGCCTAATGCGCGCCGTTTAAATAGCATCACCTTTGAAGAGATGTTAGAAATGGCAAGTTTAGGCACTAAAGTATTACAAATTCGCTCGGTAGAATTTGCGGGCAAATATAATGTACCATTACGTGTACTGTCTAGTTTTAAAGAGGGCGGTGGTACGTTAATTAGTTATGAGGCAAATAAAATGGAATCTCCTGTTATCTCTGGTATCGCATTTAACCGTGATGAAGCGCGCTTAACACTTTCGGGCGTGCCTGACCAGCCAACGGTGGCAGCGCAAATTCTGTCACCGATTGGTGAAGCAAATATCGATGTTGATATGATTGTACAAAACACGGTGGGTAATGGTAAAACAGATTTTACATTTACGGTACATCGTGATGATTATGAACAAGCGAAAGCATTGCTGGAAACTGTTTGCGTACAATTAAAGGCGGAAACGGTACAAGGTAATAACGAGATCGCAAAGGTATCTATCGTCGGTGTAGGTATGTGGAATCACCCGGGTGTTGCAAAAACAATGTTTGAAACACTGGGGCAAGAGGGAATTAATATCCATCAAATAGCGACATCTGAAATTAAAATTTCAGTTTTAGTTGATGGAAAATATTTGGAACTAGCGGTACGTGCTTTACATAAGGCGTTTGATCTAGCGACAGAGGCAACAGAAGAAAAGTAAGTGCAAAGTTCTCATTCAATAAAAAAAATCTGAATTTTTTTTACCTTTGAGTCATAATAAAAGCGCAAATGGGACAAACTAATAATAATAGGAGCAGGATATGCTAATTTTAACTCGTCGAGTAGGTGAAACTCTGATGATTGGCGATAACGTAACCGTTACCGTTTTGGGCGTTAAAGGGAATCAGGTACGTGTAGGTGTTAATGCACCTAAAGAGATATCTGTACATCGTGAAGAGATTTACATGCGTATCCAAGCAGAGAAAGAAAACAAATAATTATATTTTGATTGATAAAAGAGCCGAATGGCTCTTTTTTTTCACCTAAAAAAAGTGATGTTGTTCATAAAATGGAACAATTGCTGTTTTACTGAGCAGTTAGAAATAACTGGGTAAAAAAAGTTTGACTTGTTTTTATAAGGCCGTATTATGAGCGCCACAAGACGACGGTGGGGTGGCCGAGTGGCCGAAGGCGCTCCCCTGCTAAGGGAGTAACGGGTTTATAGCCTGTTCGAGAGTTCGAATCTCTCCTCCACCGCCATTTTGTATTGATTCTTAAAGCGGGTGTAGCTCAGCTGGATAGAGTACCTGGCTACGAACCAGGCGGTCAGGGGTTCGAATCCCTTCACCCGCACCATCTTTCTATTTGCACGAA
>NZ_ATUO01000166.1 GCF_000420245.1 Psychromonas hadalis ATCC BAA-638
AATGATTCGAGCCAGTGAACGCCCCTAATTTCTCTATTAAAGGTTCTAAAAAGCAAAAAGCCCGCTAGATAATTAAATCTAGCGGGCTTTTCTAAATGTGGTCGGTGATAAAGGATTCGAACCTTTGACCCCCTGGTCCCAAACCAGGTGCGCTACCAAGCTGCGCTAATCACCGAAATTTTTTATTTAGACTTTGTCCAGTGGACAAAGGCTTTGGATATTAGCTACTAAGCTACGCTAATCACCAAATATCTTGTTTTACATCGAGAAAAGATGGGGCGAATGACGGGGATTGAACCCGCGACAACCGGAATCACAATCCGGGGCTCTACCAACTGAGCTACATCCGCCACTATAAACTAAAGAATTGAATCATTGTCAACCGAAGTATTGGCGCACCCGACAGGAGTCGAACCTGTGGCCTTTGCCTCCGGAGGGCAACGCTCTATCCAGCTGAGCTACGGGTGCTCACGTCTTTAGCGTGGCGCGAATATTACTGAAGCTTTGGATTTCTGTCTACTCTTTTTTGACTGTTTTCTGAAAATAGATGTTAACTGCTTATTGTTCGAACAGTTAACCCACACAAAAGGGTCAGAGCAACTGATTTTCAATACTCCGCCCCTTTGATTTCCTCTGGTTGTTAATAAATAGGGTGATCTCACTGTTTTCAGATATACTTTCAGTAACTACATTATTAAGAGCCTTCATTATGACACAAGACCCGCATCTCGAAAGAGAATCACAAACTTACGAACATCCAGTACCTAGCCGCGAATTCATTTTAGAGTACCTAAAACAACAGGAAAAGCCGATCACGCGTGACGCCATGTTTAAGGCATTTACATTAAACAGTGAAGAGGAAGCAGAGGGTCTGCGTCGCCGTTTAAAAGCGATGGAGCGTGATGGTCAACTAGTTTGGTGTCGTAATGCGACTTACGCCCTGCCTGAGAAACTAGATCTAGTAAAAGGTAAAGTGATTGGTCATAAAGATGGCTTTGGTTTTTTAAAGAGCCCCGATCAAGAAAAAGATCTGTTTTTACCCAATCACCAGATGCGTTTTCTTTTCCACGGAGACGAGATATTAGCGCAGCCGGTGAAAGTAGATTCACGCGGTCGTACTGAAGCACGTTTTGTTCGCCTGCTTGAAGCGCGCACAGCAACGATTGTGGGTCGCTATTTTGTTGAAGATGGTATCGCAATGGTGATCCCTGATGACTCTCGCATTAACCAGCAGATTCTGATTAATAAAGAGAACAACGGTGGTGCACGTCACGGCCAAATTGTAGTCGTTGAAATACTCAAACGCCCCAAAGCACGTTTTAGTGCACTGGGAAAAATTACTGAAGTATTAGGCCAAGATATGCAACCGGGCATGGAAGTTGAAATCGCCTTGCGTACCCATGACATTCCTCACGAATGGCCTAAAGAGTTAGAAAAAGAACTAAAAGTGTTTGGCGAATTTGTGCCTGATCACGCGATTGAAGGCCGTGTGGACCTACGCGAACTGCCCTTAGTTACGATTGACGGTGAAGATGCACGTGATTTTGATGATGCTGTTTTTTGTCAAAAAGAGCCAAACGGTGGCTGGCGTTTATGGGTTGCGATTGCTGATGTCAGTTATTATGTACGTCATAACACTGTTTTAGATAAAGAGGCGATCAACCGTGGTAACTCGGTTTATTTCCCTGACCAAGTCATCCCCATGTTACCCGAAGTATTATCAAATGGTCTCTGTTCTCTCAATCCGCAAGTTAATCGCCTGTGTATGGTCAGTGAAATGGTCATTGGTAAAGATGGTCATCTAAAAAATTACAAATTCTACGAAGCAGTAATGAGTTCACATGCGCGTTTTACCTACACCAAAGTAGCTAAAATCCTGGAAGGCGATGAAGAATTACGTGAGCAATACAACCCATTAGTCCCTCATTTAGAAGAGCTTGAAAAGCTTTACAAAGCCTTCAAACAAGCACGTAAAATCCGTGGTGGTATGGAGTTTGAAACACTAGAAACACGTTTCATCTTTGATGAAAACCGTAAAATTGAATCCATTGAACCCCTAGTACGCAACGATGCACACAAGATCATCGAAGAGTGTATGATCGCGGCAAACGTTGCCTCTGCACGCTTGATTGAAAAAGCACAAGCGGCGGCACTGTTCCGTGTGCATGAAACACCGAGTGAAGAAAAATTAGTAAACTTCCGTTCATTCTTGGGTGAGCTTGGTTTAAGCCTTGGTGGTGGAGATAAACCTGCACCGCGTGATTACGCAGATTTAGCAGAACTGTTTGCAGGCCGTGAAGATAGCGAACTACTGCAAACCATGTTGCTACGTTCGATGAAACAAGCGGTTTATCAAGATGAAAACTTAGGTCACTTTGGTTTGGCATTAGGTGAATACTCACACTTCACCTCACCGATTCGTCGCTACCCTGATCTAATTTTACATCGCGCGATTAAATACTTGGTTAAACACCAAGAGAAAGGCCAGCTTAAATCGAAATGGACAGAAACAGGTGGTTTCCATTATCAACACAGTGAAATGGGCAAGCTAGGTGAGCATTGCTCGATGACAGAGCGTCGTGCTGATGATGCAACACGTGATGTAGCTGATGCCTTGAAATGTGAATATATGCAAGACCATATTGGTGATGTGATGGTTGGCACCATTGCGGCGGTAACAAACTTTGGTTTCTTTGTACGTTTAAATGATATTCATATCGATGGACTGGTACATGTGACGGGTTTATTAAGCGATTATTATATCTTCGATGCTGGCAAGCAAACCCTTAAAGGCGAACGCACAGGCCGTACTTACCGTATTGGTGATGTGTTAGAAGTGAAAGTATTAGCGGTTAATTTAGACGATAAAAAGATCGATTTTGAACTAGCAGATGAAGCGTTAGCAGGTCAGCGTAAACGTGGTTTTAAAAAAGGTGATAAAGATCGCCCGATGGATAAACGTGCACGTAATAAGAAAGATCTCCAAGAAAATGAACAGTCTGCCGATCAGCCTAATGAGCAGTCTGAGAAAAAACCGTCTAAAAAACCCAAGAAAAATATTAAGAGAGCAGGTAAAAAACTAACAGAAGAAGAGCTTGCAAAAAGAAAAGCGGCGAACAAACAAAAGAAAAAGCCTAAAAGAAAAGTAACACAAGGCGAAAAGAATACGGCTTCTTCTAAAAAGAAAAAAACAACGGCAACCGGCAAAAAAGCAAGTCGAGCAGCACGCACGAATGCTAAGCCCAACAATAATAGATAAATAATATAATAGATAAACAACATTAGCAGGTGAAACATTGCTTTCACCTCTTTTATAAAGAGATAAGTAAGATGAGTAAAAGTGAAATAATTTATGGCATGCATGCCGTTGACGCGATATTAGAGTTGCAACCTGAACGTGTGATAGAAATTTACACCCTTAAAGGTCGTGATGATCAACGTTTAACCGACATCAGCCTCAAAGCACAGGAGTGGGGAATATCCGTACAACAGATGTCACGTAAAGCACTGGATGAAAAATCTAAAGAGGAGCAACACCAAGGTATTATGGCACGTATTAAAATTGCCAAAGTATTAACCGATAACGATTTAGACCCTATCCTCAATGAATTAAATGAGCCTCCATTTTTACTTATTTTAGACGGTGTCACTGACCCGCATAATTTAGGTGCATGTTTACGTAGCGCCGATGCAGCAGGTGTACACGCGGTGATTATCCCTAAAGATAACTCAGCAAGCTTTACACCCGTTGTACGTAAAGTTGCTTGTGGCGCAGCGGAATCAGTACCCCTGATTCATGTGACTAATCTGGCGCGTTGTATGCGCAACCTACAAGAGAAAGGCATCTGGATATACGGCACTGCAGGTGAAGCCGAACAAGATATTTACGATTGTAAATTTGCAGGTGGTATTGCCATTGCAATGGGCGCGGAGGGTAAAGGATTACGCCGTTTAACGCGAGAGCATTGTGATGAACTAATTAAACTACCCATGGCAGGTGCAGTGTCTAGTTTGAATGTTTCTGTGGCAACAGGTGTTTGTTTGTTTGAAGTGGTTCGTCAGCGTCGTTAAAACATTATAGCTGCTGATGGACATCACTATCAGTAGCTTTAAAACGCATACAATAGACTCAAACCACTAACCACTTCTTTATTAACTGTATCCACGGGCACATTCTGGGTGAACTTATATTCCAGATCAAAAATCAAGTATAACTCTTGGTAGAGTCGGTTTTGTGCTTTAAAGTTTAAACTATAAACACTGTTATTATGTCCCGCCTCTAATACTGCATCTAATTTCACTTGCAAGCTTTCAGTGACAATACGCTCATAGTTCAAACGTGTACGCACAATAAATTCATCCACTGAAACTGCATCTTCACCAATATTAGGCACGGCAAAACGATAACCAGGACCTATTTCGATATTAAATTTATGCTTGACGGTATTAAAAAAGATGCGCCCATAACCCACGGTAAATATATCCTCTTGATCATAGCTTGAAAATTGGCTACGACTTATATCGCTACGCGCAAACATGAGGTTAGTGGGGTCTAAATTATAATCTACCTGTAACTGCCAACGGTACTTTTCGGTACTCATCTCATCATCTTCATTTTCAAATTCAAAATCTAAATCACTGTTGATATTATATTTATCTGTTTCATCATAATCTAAAATCAAGCGTCCTTTTATCTGTTTGGTCACTTGATTGTCTTGCTCATAGTTAAAGCCAAACTCAATAGAGCCTGATAAGCGTTTATCTTCAATAAAAACATCTTTACTTGTGGCATCTTCTGCTGAATTTTCTGTGCTAGAGGCTTTTTTAGCCGATTGAATTTTCACTAGATCTGGCTGATATTGTATCGATTTTTTAACCAGTCCAATATCCGTTTGAAATTGACCACTTTCTTCATCTTTTAGCACCAAGATGAATTGCTCTAGTTTCTGATTTTGTTGTGATAATTGTATTTTATTCGCGCTTAATTGCTCTGCGAATAAAACAAGTTTCTGTTGTAATCTTCTATTTTTATCACTCAATAATGCAATTTTATTATTTTGTAGCGCGTATGCTCGCCTCTCTTTTTTAAGCGCGCTATTTTTTTGGGCAATGCTCTCTATTGCAATATCAAGCTGAGGCTGCAAATCTTCCTGCTGTGGCGCGAAAGGATCATTGAATGAGAAATGAAAACTATCAAGGGATGATATCTCATCAGTTAATGCATTGATGGGCAGAGGTGTTGTAGGCGTAGAGATAATTTCACTGTTATTCGATTGCACAGGCAATGGTTTATCAGTAAATAACCAAACGTTGGCAACTAACACCGCGACATTTGCTAATAAAATATAAAACCAACGAGAAACCACGACACCACACTCAAATTACAATGATAAGAACCACTATTCTAAGTTGTTCATAAGTAGATGCAATGGTTAAAGTGTAAAGGTAAACTTAACTTGCGTTAGTTCACATTAAACTGTATAATTTGTCGCCTTAAATCAGCCACTCTTTTTGTTCCTTGCTTCTATTTGGTACGGCTGATCCAAGTTAAGAAGCTACTAACCCGTAAGGAGCGATTTTTATATGCGTCATTATGAAATCGTAGTTATGGTTCACCCAGATCAGAGTGAACAAGTAAATGGTATGATCGAACGTTACACAGCATCTATTACAGAAGCTGGTGGTACGATCCATCGTCTAGAAGACTGGGGCCGTCGTCAACTGGCTTACCCAATCAACAAACTGCATAAAGCACACTATGTTCTTATGAACATTGAAGCAGAGCAAAAAGTAATCGATGATTTGGAAACTGCTTTCCGTTTCAACGATGCTGTGATCCGTAATATGATCATGCGTACTAAAACTGCTGTGACTGAAGCATCTGTAGTAGCAAAAGCAAAAGAAGAACGTGCTGAACGTGCTCCTCGTGCTCCGCGCCCAGAAGCTAAGCCTGAAGCAACTGCTCAAGCATAAGCAACCTAGTGACTGAAAACTTTTTGCGACTCTCGGGTGTAGTAACTGAAAAGCCTACATTTAAAGTCAGTCCAAGTGGTGTTGAACATTGTAATTTTACAATCGAACATCGCTCAGTGCAGAAAGAGGTTGAGCTACCACGCAACGCATTTTGTTATATGCCTGTTGTAATAAGTGGAAAACTTGCCGTTCAGTTAAAACATAAATTATCGAAAGGTATGCAACTTAGAGTAAGTGGTTTTATCACTTATCAACAAAGCGCCAACAAAATTGGCAAACTGGTGTTGCACGCTCAGTACATAGAACAAATTTGAGGAAATACCATGGCTCGTTACTTCCGCCGTCGTAAATTCTGTCGCTTCACTGCTGAAGGTGTTAGCGAAATTGATTACAAAGACGTAGTTACATTAAAGAATTACATCACTGAAAGTGGTAAAATCGTACCAAGCCGTATTACTGGCACATGTGCGAAATACCAACGTCAACTAGCGCGCGCTATCAAACGTGCACGTTACTTGTCACTTATCCCTTACACAGATTTACACAAGTAAATAGGAGCTATATATTATGGAAGTTATCCTACAAGATACAGTTGCTAACCTTGGTAAACTTGGCGATAAAGTAAGTGTTAAAGCAGGTTACGCACGTAACTTTCTTTTCCCACAGCAAAAAGCTGTACCAGCAAACAAAGCAAACTTAGACGCTTTTGAAGCACGTCGTGCTGAATTAGAAGCTAAGCAAGCTGCCAACCTTGCTGCTGCACAAACGCGTGGAGCTACACTTGAAGCCTTAGAAGCGATTGTTATCTCTTCTAAATCTGGTGATGAAGGTAAACTATTTGGCTCAATCGGTACACGTGACATTGCTAACGCAATCACGGCTGCTGGTGTTGCTGTAGTTAAAAGTGAAGTTCGTCTTCCTGAAGGCGCTTTACGTAACACGGGTACTTATGAAATCGCAGTTTCTGTGCATTCAGACGTTTCTACTATTGTTACAATTGAAGTTGTTGGCGAAGAGTAATCTTCCTCTAACAATTTGAATAACAAAAATACCTGCTTTTGAGCGGGTATTTTTTTGCCTAGAATTTAAGAAACTAAAGCAGTTTCACTGTTTATTGACACGGGGTCTGAAGTTGCAACTATTGTTAAAATTGAAGTTGTTGGTAAAGAGGTATCTTCCCTTAATAACTTGAATAATACCGATTACATTAAGTATGTGATCTAAATTTTGCGCAGGAAAATAGCTAAATTTAAGGCGTAAGTTGACGTAAATGGTTGTTCCCTTTACAAAACTTACAACGCAGAAGTGAGTTATTTTAACCAGTAAAATAGATTAGCTATTTACTGTAATTGGTATAATAAGAATACCGGCTTCCGAGCGCTTACTTTGTAACAAGAAGTTTTGCCTAGAATTTAAGAAACTAAAGCAGTTTCACTGTTTATTGACACGGGGTCTGAAGTTGCAACTATTGTTAAAATTGAAGTTGTTGGTGAAGAGGTATC
>NZ_ATUO01000167.1 GCF_000420245.1 Psychromonas hadalis ATCC BAA-638
ATTTATCGAATTATCTTGCTTGGTTTAGGGAAAGCAACGCGAAGCTCAATAAACAAGAAATATTAGTCGCTGCCTATGGGTGACAACAGTGTTCTACAACAGAGCCAATTAAAATCACACCTACAAAGAGTGCTAACACAATCCATTTTAGCTTTAACATCTTTATTATCCATTGTAAGAAGTATTCAAAGTATATCAGCAAAAGCTAAATTAGATAGAAAGCATGTGAATTGTGGAGATAAAAAAACCTGCACAAAGCAGGTTTTTAAAAAATTCTTTAACAAAGAGTGTTTTATTCAGGATCTTTTTTAGTCATAAAATAATGTACCAGCGCAATAAAGATGGAAAGCATACCCGCAAGCAGTGTTGCTAAAATAACAATTAAAGCACGTTTAGGCGCTGCACGAGCAAGTGGGGGCTCAACAATTTCTAAGTAGCGAAAAGGGGTAAATGAGTGGTCATCGACAAATTCCAGATGATTCAGCGAATCTAAAGTGATCTGTTTCCCTGAAATAGAGGGATCTAAAATACTTAAATCGGTAATTGACTTTAAGACTTTAACCTTGGCTTTTAGCACTTTTTCTCCTAAGTTAATTTGAAATAATTCTTCATTAGGGTTAAGGTTTGTCTGGTAATCAACAAGCTCAGCTTGTGATGCAATTTGATACGCATACTCTGTTTTTTTCAGTAGCAATGCTAACTTTTTAGCCACTCGTTTTTTCGTTATCTCGATCGATACAATCAACCTCTGCTTTGATGAGTCGAGAAAAAGAAGAAAGTTTTTAAACTGATTATCTTTGACCTCTTCACTGATAAAAGCAATATACTCATTTAATAGCAACGCTGATGACATTTTTGTTGGCGTGCGAAAAGAGAGTGATACTTCGCCACTTTTAGCATCAATAGATGCCGTTATCTCTTTCATCCAGCTATTTAACGCGTGGCGATAAGCAACACGTAACAACTGATTTTTAGCTGTCAATTCATCTGTGGGAATTTTTATCTCTTTTGTTGCTAAGTAATCTAGAAAAATACTGTTTTTTTCTAGAAACTGTTTTTTATTCAGCGACGAATTAAATGAGTTGATGAATATTTTAAATAACGTTGCCGGCTCAAAAAGAGCAACTATATCTTTGGTGTTGGAGTCATTTACAATTGCCCCCACCTTTTTACTTTGCGAATAGAGAACGGCGACATCGTTAAGTTGAGGTTTTAATACTTTACCTTTCGCAACCCACCACTCTTGCGCATTCAAAGCATAAAAAACAGAACCGACAATAGCGACAACACACATGATCACCGTTAACCATTTGTAATCCCAAATCGCCTTAATCAGTTCACGTAAGTCTATCTCATCGTCCTGATAAGGTTGCTGATAAACACCAATATTTTCTTGCGTTGGGTTTGTATTAGGTTGATTTTGTTGTGTCATGTTTAAATTCTTATAAAATAAGTAAAAATATAAAGAGGCTAAAAACTAATAGTTATTATACCGAATTTTTAAGGAGAAACACTGATTAATGTATCTAATGGCCACCTTGGTTTAGCCTTAATAGCTAACGGCTCAAATTGCCCCGCTTTAAGGCGTTGCATACCCGCATAAGCGATCATTGCACCATTATCGGTACAAAATTCGTTACGTGGATAAAACGCTTCGCCACCACGATTTTTCATTAATATTGCAAGTTGTTCGCGCAGTGATTTGTTGGCACTTACGCCACCCGCAACCACTAAACGTTTTAAACCGGTCTCTTTTAATGCACGTTTACACTTTATTGCAATGGTATCAATAACAGCATCTTGAAATGCAAGCGCGATATCGGCTTGTGTTTGTTTATCATTTCCCTCTCTTGCAATGGTAATCGCAGCCGCCGTTTTTAAACCACTAAAACTAAAATCAAGACCCGGTTTTTTGGTCATCGGACGTGGAAAAACAAATCGCCCTGCAACACCTTGTTCCGCCAATTTTGCCAGACGGGGGCCACCTGGGTAATCAAGACCCAATAGTTTTGCTGTTTTATCGAACGCTTCACCAGCAGCATCATCGATACTTTCACCCAACACGTGATACTCACCAATGTTGTCAACCTGCACCATCAAGGTATGACCCCCTGAAACTAATAACGCCAAAAATGGAAAGTCTGGTTTATTATCTTCGAGCATTGGCGCAAGCAGGTGTCCTTCCATATGGTGCACTGCAATAGCAGGTTTCCCCCATGCAAACGCTAAACTACGGCCAATACACGAGCCCACTAATAATGCACCAACCAAGCCAGGCCCTGCGGTAAATGCGATAGCATCGATATCATCTTTAGTACATTTCGCCTCTGCTAAGGCTTCAATAATTAACGGAATTGTTTTACGCACATGGTCACGAGAAGCAAGCTCTGGCACCACACCACCGTAATCAGCATGCAGTGCAACTTGACTGTAAAGTTGATGGGAAAGCAGACCTAATTGGTCATCATAAATTGCAATGCCCGTTTCATCACAAGATGTTTCAATGCCTAAAATGCGCATGACGAAGATATCCTAAGTACAATAATAAAAAGAGAGCAGTTTACCTGTTTTTACACCAATTTAAGCGTTTAAAAAAAGTTTTATTTAATTTACAAAAATTAAGTACGGTAATTCTTTACTTTTCACCCTAAATAGGATTAAAATCTCGCACCATTTTAAATGCATTGGTCGCTTTACGACCGTATAACAATAAAGGTAATAGGCACATGCCAGTAATTAAACTTCGTGAAAACGAACCATTTGACGTAGCACTTCGCCGTTTTAAACGTTCTTGTGAAAAAGCAGGTATCTTAGCTGAAACTCGCAAACGTGAGTACTTTGAGAAACCTACAACAGTACGTAAACGTGCAAAAGCGGCAGCTGTTAAACGTCACCTGAAAAAACTTTCTCGTGAAAACGCACGTCGCGTTCGCCTTTACTAATCAACTGATTTAGAAAAGGTAAACTTATGTCTTTGAAAGTAAGATTAAAAGAGCAAATGATACTCGCAATGCGAGCGAAGGATAAAGTCCGTTTAGGCACTCTCCGTATGTTGCTTGCTGCGATCAAACAAATTGAAATTGATGAACGTATTGAACTAGATAATGACGCAGTGACGGCTGTCGTGGTTAAATCGGTGAAACAACGTAAAGATTCGATTACGCAATTTGAAAAAGCCGATCGTGATGATCTTGTTAATATTGAAAAGACAGAACTTGCGATATTGCAAGAGTTTCTGCCCCAACCACTCACCTCTGACGAAGTGAAAGCTTTAATCGAGCAAGCTATCGCGTCAACAGGAGCAAGTGGCATGCAAGACATGGGTAAAGTGATGGGCATACTCAAAAAAGATATTTCAGGACGCGCTGATATGGGCGAAGTAAGTGGACTTGTAAGAGCCGGCTTAGTTTAACCAACAGTTGTTTTGAATTAAAAGCCCCTTGCTTAGTAATAAGCTTGGGGCTTTTTTGTTTCTATTTTAAAAGGTTTTTTATGGCTGGACGCATCCCCCGACACTTCATTGATGATTTAATCGCACGTACTGATATCGTGGATCTCATTGATAGTCGTGTAAAACTTAAAAAGAAAGGCGGTGGTTATCGCGCTCGTTGCCCTTTTCATAATGGCAATAATGACAGCAGTTTTTCAGTAAATGAAAAACAACAGTTTTATCATTGCTTTAACTGTGGTGCGAGTGGCAATGTACTTACCTTTGTAATGGAATATGAAGGCTTAGAGTTTGTTGATGCCATCGAAACCCTTGCTAACCAATTAGGTATAGAGGTGCTAAGAGAAGAGGTGACTCACACTGGCGGGCAAGTCACTCCCTACGTTGATCGTAAAGATATGTACCTATTGATGGGGGATATTACAAAGTATTACCAACAACAGCTCTCACAACATAAAAACAGTGAAAAAGTCATTAATTACCTCAAAGGCCGTGGCCTTTCAGGTGAAACCGTTAAACACTTTAAAATTGGCTATGCTCCCGAAGGCTGGGATAGTGTCTGCAAACGCTTTTCTAATACCCCAGAAATAGAAAAACAACTACTTGAAGTAGGCATGATCAAGCGCAGAGAAAGTGGAGGCTGTTACGACTTTTTTAATGATCGCTTAATGTTCCCTATTATTGATCGTCGGGGTCGCGTAGTGGGTTTTGGTGGTCGTGTTTTTGATAATCAAGAGCCTAAATACCTAAACTCTCCAGAAACCCCTCTTTTCCACAAAGGCAAAGAACTCTATGGTTTATACCAGGTAAAACAAGCACATAAAAATATCAACCAGATCTTAGTCGTTGAAGGATATATGGATGTGGTTGCTCTTGGGCAATATGGTATTGATTACGCTGTCGCCTCTCTTGGCACCGCCACAACGCCTGATCATATCCATACCCTGTTTCGTCATACTAGCGAGATAGTGTGCTGTTTTGATGGTGATAAAGCAGGACGTAGCGCAGCATGGCGCGCATTAGAAAATGCCCTGCCCTATATTCAAGATGGTCGTACATTAAGCTTTATGTTTTTAGCAGAGGGTGAAGATCCTGATAGCTTTATACAGAAAGAGGGCAAAGAAAATTTTGAGTCTTTAATCGGTCAAGCTCTGCCACTTTCTGACTTTCTTTTTCAACAGCTTTTAGCACAAGTTGATATGAGTAGCAGTGATAGTAAATCAAAGCTTGCACAACTTGCCATCCCACTCATTAATCAACTTAATGAATCTACCTTCAGGCAGATGATGGAAGAGCGCTTAACAAAACTACTAGGCATTGAACTCGAAGGCCTTAAAAAGCTACTACCAAAAAAAGAAGATTCCAATAAAAAAAATAAAAAAAGCAAAACAACACCGATGCGTCTCGCTATCTCTCTTTTATTACAACACCCCAACATTGCTTATGGGTTGCCTGATTTCCCAGAATTCCAAGAGATGCAACTACCTGGTTTAACTTTATTGAATTCACTCCTTGAACTTTGTAGAGTAAGTCCCAATATAACTACAGGTCAGTTGCTTGAACATTGGCGAGAAAAACCACAAGGCAAGCAATTAAATCAATTAGCTGTATGGCAAAATGATGTAGAAGAAGATAAATATGAGGATGTTTTTCTCGATATTTTAGAAAACTTTCTTAATCTTCATCTCAATAATAAAATTGAATTTTTGAAACAAAAAGATCGCTCAAGTGAAACATTAACAAGTAAAGAAAAACGACAACTTACAATGTTACTCATGGAACAAAAACCTGAGCAAAAACAAAATTAATCAAACTGGAAAAATTTACATTTTAGGCGTATAATCTGGCGCTTGCATTTTTTCAATCACATCTTTCTATTTTGGACGGTATCTATGGCTCAAACACCTCAGTCACAGCTCAAAGAGCTTATCATCAAAGGTAAAGAAAAAGGCTTTTTAACTTACGCCGAAGTAAACGATCACTTACCACAGGACATTTTTGAGCCGGAGCAAATTGAAGATATCATCCAGATGATCGGTGATATGGGTATCAAAGTCTATGAAACGGCGCCCGATGCCGATGAGATAAGCTTAGGTGAAGAGAGCAACGATACTGCCGATGAAGATGCAGTAGAAGCAGCTGCTCAAGTATTAGCAACGGTTGAATCTGAAATCGGACGTACAACCGATCCAGTACGTATGTATATGCGTGAAATGGGCACGGTTGAGCTACTTACCCGTGAAGGCGAAATTGTTATCGCTAAACGTATCGAAGAGGGGATCAAAGAGGTACAAAATTCAGTATCTGAATACCCTGCAACGATTACTGGTTTATTAGATAATTGGGATAGCTACGAAGCTGAAGAGATGAAGCTAACTGATATGATCAGTGGTTTCATCGATCCTAATGATGAGATAACTCAGGCAGTTAGTGCGACACATGTCGGTTCAGAACTAACCAATAGTCAGCTCAAAGAAGCGGATAAAAAAGACGACGATGAAGAAGAGGAAGAAGGACCAAAAGGTCCTTGTCCTGAAGAATCAGCTGAAAAATTTGGCGAGTTACGCAAGCTTAATAAAGTTGTTGAAGACTCAATCGCTAAAAACGGTCGCTCTCACGCTGCGACACGCAAAGCAATTAACGCACAAGCAGAGTTCTTTCAACAGTTTAAACTAATTCCTAAACAGTTTGACCGTATGGTTAAAGCGATCCGTGCTTCTATGACGACCGTACGCACACAAGAGCGTTTAGTGTTAAAGATTTGTGTTGAACAAAATAAAATGCCGAAAAAAGCGTTCATTAGCCTATTCAAAGGCAATGAAACGAATGACGCATGGCTTGAAGCTATCTATGCAACAGAAGCAGATTACGCAACACGTATCAAAGAATTTGATGAAGACCTACGTCGTTGTATTCGTAAAATGACCGACGTAGAAAAACAAACAGCATTAACCATTGCTAACTTAAAAGAGATATCTCGTAACATGAGCATCGGCGAAGCAAAAGCGCGTCGTGCTAAGAAAGAGATGGTAGAAGCAAATTTACGTCTAGTTATCTCTATTGCTAAAAAATATACCAACCGTGGCTTGCAGTTCTTAGATCTTATCCAAGAGGGTAATATCGGCCTAATGAAAGCGGTAGATAAATTTGAATACCGCCGTGGTTACAAGTTCTCTACTTACGCAACATGGTGGATCCGTCAAGCAATTACGCGTTCAATCGCTGACCAAGCACGTACTATTCGTATTCCTGTACATATGATTGAAACGATTAATAAGCTTAACCGTATCTCGCGTCAAATGTTACAAGAAATGGGTCGTGAGCCACAACCAGATGAACTTGCTGAACGCATGATGATGCCTGAAGATAAAATTCGTAAGGTATTAAAAATTGCTAAAGAGCCGATCTCAATGGAAACGCCAATTGGTGACGATGAGGATTCACACCTAGGTGACTTTATTGAAGATACCACTATTGCACTGCCTGTTGATTGTGCAACCAGCGAAAGCCTTAAGAATGCAACTAACGAAGTATTAGAAGGGCTAACCGCACGTGAAGCGAAAGTATTACGTATGCGTTTTGGTATTGATATGAATACTGACCACACGTTAGAAGAAGTGGGTAAGCAATTCGACGTGACACGAGAACGTATCCGTCAAATTGAAGCGAAAGCACTACGCAAGTTACGTCATCCAAGTCGTAGCGAACAACTACGTAGCTTCTTAGATGAATAACTAAAAGCAAATTAAAATGAAAAATCCTGCCCTATCGCAGGATTTTTTTTCACTTTTAATTTATCACGTGACTTATTGCAAATAACTTGCTGTAATTTGATGGTTCCTTAACCAATCAAACGACATTCACTAGACATAGAAAAAAGCAGCTTATATAATCGCTTTTCAAATTAAGCAGTAAGCCTTGCTTCATGCTTTAATATAAAAAGTTGCCCCTTAGCCTATCTTTTGGCTTAGCGGTGAGAGCATTATGCTCTTAGAAAATAGTTT
>NZ_ATUO01000168.1 GCF_000420245.1 Psychromonas hadalis ATCC BAA-638
GTTGCATTCAATCGCAATAGCCGGCTATTACTCAATCATGCGCCTTAATCTTAGTAATTTACCCTGCGTAAAACCTGATCATTATATTAAGCGGAATGGTATTATACCAATAACAGTAAATAGCGGATCTATTTTACTGGTTAAAACAACTCACTTCCGCGTTGTGATTTTCGTAAAGGGAACAACCATTTACGTCAACTTACGCCTTGAATTAAGCTATTTTCCCTGCGGAAAATTTAGATCACATACTTAATGTAATTGGTATTACCCTAAATAGATCCGTCTCGGGATAGAGATGAAAAAATCCCCCGCCTTAAATAAGGCGAGGGATTTTATTTAACAGGTCACTGACTTAATCAAACTCAACCAAGTTCTTTTGGTATTGGTCAAATTGATCCGTGACCATTTTTTCAGGCTCAGCCGTGAATAAGCTTGTTGCGACAATCGCAATAGTTGCAAGAATAACACCCGGTACAATTTCATATATATCGAATAAACCACCAGTTAACTGTGCCCAAACTACGATGGTAATACCACCAACAAGAATACCCGCTAATGCACCATTTCGGTTCATACGGCGCCAGTACAAGCTTAATATCAATACCGGACCAAAGGCGGCACCAAAACCAGCCCAAGCATAAGAAACTAATCCTAATACTGAGCTATCTGGGGACATGGCTAAATATAACGCAAGTAAAGAGATTGCGAGTACGCCTAAACGCCCCACCATTACAACCTCTGCAGAGGTTGCTTGTGGTTTAATCAGCTGTTTGTAAAAGTCTTCTGCTAATGCTGAAGATGATACTAACAACTGTGAATCTGCTGTACTCATAATAGCGGCTAAAATAGCAGCTAACAAGATACCTGCAATAACAGGATGGAAAATAGCATCTACTAATACCATGAATATTTTTTCACTATCGATCAGGGCTCCTGTTAATTCATTGTTGACATAAAGTAGTCCAACTAAACCAACTAATACTGCACCTATCATTGAAATTGCCGTCCAAATAACAGAAATACGCCGTGCAGTAATTAGGTCTGCATTACTGCGAGTTGCTTTAAAACGTGCCAAGATATGGGGCTGGCCAAAGTAACCTAAGCCCCAAGCAACTAATGAGATGATTGCTATCCATGAAAGTGGTTTGCCATCGACATCATTCCACAGTGTCAATAGTTCTGGATTAACTGCATGCAAATCCGTTGCAAGTTGGCCTAACCCACCATTCATAGCGGCTATAGGTACAATTAACAATGCAGCAGACATTAATAAACCTTGCACTAAATCGGTCCATGCAACCGCAAGAAATCCACCAAATAAGGTATATGAAACAACACATAATGTGCCAATAATAACTGCGTAGGTATAATCTAATCCAAATACAGTTTCAAATAATTTACCGCCAGCCACTAAACCTGAGCTGGTATAAAACAAGAAAAACATCAAAATAAAGAAAGCTGCAATCGTTTGTAATAGTTTAGATTGATCGTTAAAACGACGCGCTAAAAAGCCCGGTAGCGTTAATGAATCACTTGCGGTAATACTGTAGGTGCGCAGACGTTTGGCACATATTAACCAATTTAACCAAGAGCCAACTAACAGACCACCCGCTAACCATACGGCCTCAATACCTGCTATATAAGCATAACCAGGAAGGCCTAATAATAACCAACCGCTCATATCAGATGCTCCTGCGGATAAAGCTGCTGGCCATGGTCCTAAACTTCGTCCACCTAAGAAGTAGTCCTTTGCATTGTTAGTTTTTTTATAAGCGTAAAGGCCAATAGCCAGCATTACGCCTAAATACATGATGAAGGTTAATGTTATTATAAAGTTATTTTCTATCATAATTTCCTCTTTTTTTATTCACATAAGTGATTCATGGGGTGAAAATTAACGCCCTGCTCTTCAATAACAAGCCAATATGTAAGTAGTATGAGCGACAAAAAAACGATTTAGTGTTGATTTTTTTGTAAAATAAAGCGCCTTTGCCAAGACTTATCCATGCATCAACTAATTTTTTCCGAGCATTGTAGACGCTATAAATAATTAGTAGCGGTATTAATTATTGATCACCACAGCCAAGTGCTAATAAAGTGGCGTTACCGCCTACTGCTGTAATGTTAACTGTTTGTGTCTTTTCGGTAATGAAACGATATAACAGGTAGTTATCAGTAATAGTGGGTAGGTTCTCTAAATCTGTTTCAGCGATTAACTGTGCAATTTGCCCTGGACGCATTGCCAAGCATTTATTTATTTCAAGTACTTCAGCACGATTGCCCATTAAAGCGACCCCAGCGATGCGAGGCGATTCTATTAAGGGCAGAAGTTCATCACTCTCAATCACACTTGCGATGGCATTATCAACGCCTATTTTGTGTAAGCTTGTACACAAATCATTTGCGATGGATTGCTGTTGTGCACACAGAGAGAGTATGACGACATTACCCGAAATTAAAGCAGCACTGATCAGGCCAACAATTGCAGTCACTGGCACTTCTTGGGGTGCAGCGATAACAAAAATGCCACGACCAGCAGTAGTTAACTCATTTGTTTCACCTGTAGGACCCGGCATTTCGATTGTTTCAGCGATCAGTGTTTGACCTTGTTTTACCTGAAAATTGACCATTTGGGTGGCCAGTGAATCAATTGTTTGTTGCTTATCAAATGACCTAGCCCATGCTTGTAAAAGTTGGCCTCGTTGGTTTAGCTGAAGATCGTTCCACGACGGCCATACTTGTAATGCATCATTAAGTATTTTTTGTGTTGAATTTAACATCTATTGCTCCCCTATAACTCAGAATTTACAACAGGGTTAGTCACCTGTGCTTGATTAACGAAACGGTATAAATAACGAGGGCCTCCGGCTTTAGGTCCAGTGCCTGAAAGGCCTTGTCCACCAAAAGGTTGTACACCCACCATGGCACCAACTTGATCTCGATTGATATAACAATTACCAACACGACTGGATGCGGCCAGTTTTAAATAACTTGCGGTATTACGACTGTGGATACCGAGGGTTAGGCCAAAACCAGTATCATTAATTTGCTCCACAATGCGCTCGAGCTGTTTAGATTTAAAGCGAATGAGGTGTAATATTGGGCCAAATTGTTCGTTTTCGAGCTGTGATAAATGTTTGATTTCAATCGCGGTTGGTGCGACAAAATTCCCTGAAGCACAACGTTCATCAAGTTTTACCTGTGCAAGTAACTTATTGTCTTTAAGCATGGTTTCAATGTGATTGAGTAATTTGTTTTTTGCTGTGCTATCGATAACAGGCCCAACATCAGTTGAATGTAAATAAGGCAAACCAACTTTTAACTCTTGCATTGATCCTTGAATAAGTTCAATGACACGATCTGCAATATCTTCCTGAATAAACAATACACGTAATGCAGAGCAGCGTTGACCTGCAGAAACAAAAGCAGAGCGAATCACATCCTTCACTACTTGTTCTGGTAGAGCGGTGCTATCAACGATCATGGCATTTTGTCCACCCGTCTCAGCGATGAAAGTAGCAACCTCACTATTACGACTTGCTAATGAGAGATTAATCGCTTGTGCCGTTGGGGTTGAACCAGTGAAAACAATACCTGTTACTCTTGGGTCGGATGCTAATACTGCTCCAACTTCTTTACCTGTACCGGGGAGAAACTGAATCGTTTGAGGTGGGAAACCCGCCTCTAACATTAACTCTACCGCTCGCGCTGCGATCAAGGATGTTTGTTCTGCAGGTTTTGCGACGACACTATTGCCGGTCACCAGTGCAGCACTAATTTGCCCAAGGAAAATGGCTAATGGAAAGTTCCATGGGCTAATACAAACAAAAACACCTTTACCTTGCATTTCAACTTGCATTTTTACACCATCAAAGCGCTCAATCGTTTTGGGTTGTGCAAAGTTTTGTGATGCTTGTTGTGCGTAATAGCGACAAAAATCGACAGCTTCTCGGACTTCATCAATACTGTCATGAATCGTTTTCCCTGCTTCTTTGTGGCATAAAGCCACCAGTTCAGGCATATGTTTTTCAAGTAAGTCGGCCAAGTTAAGCAAGTAACTTACGCGACTACTCAGCGCGACATTTTTCCATGTTGGATAATATTGATGTGCGCTATTAATTGCTTTTTCAACGAGTTGCGCATCAGAAAACAACACTGAGCCTACTTTAATGTTTCTATCATAAGGTGCGTTTACCGTATGCAAGTGAGGGTTCGATTCACTATCACTGTCATAATATTGATGACCATCAACAATTGCCCCTGCTTGCCAAAGGCGCTGCATGTGTACATCAACCAGAGATTGAAAAGGGGCTAGTTCACTGGTAATGTCAACATTGATACCAAGCGAATTTTTACGATCGTTAAAAATAGCAGGTGGCAGGGGAATTAAACCATTATGTAATGTTGAGCGGTTTTTTAAGGTATCAACAGGGTGCTCAGTTAAGCTATCAATCGAGCAAGTTGCATCAAATAAACGATGTACAAAAGAGCTATTAGCGCCATTTTCTAATAAACGTCTTACCAAATAAGGTAATAAATCTTTATGGGTACCAACAGGGGCGTAAATACGTACATTGGGGTTAAACATCTGCATCGCATGTTTGTATAACGCATCACCCATGCCATGCAAGCGTTGGAATTCAAACTGATCATGTGACGCCATTACCGAAATAGAAGCAACCGTTTGCGCGTTATGGCTAGCAAATTGTGGGTAAATAAGCCCCTTAATATGATCACTTAATAGAAAACGAGCACAGGCTAGGTAGGATACATCCGTACCTTCTTTACGTGTGTAGACAGGGTAGGCTTGGTAGCCATTTTGTTGTGATAATTTAATTTCACTGTCCCAATATGCACCTTTCACTAGGCGCAATGGAATACAATCACCTTGTCGTTTAGCGATTGATGCTAACCAAGTTAATACCGGTAAAGCACGTTTACTATATGCCTGTACAACGATGCCTAATTTCCCCCATCCTTTTGTGGTTGGGTGATTATATAATTTTTCAAATAACACCAATGAAAGCTCTAAACGATCAGACTCTTCTGCATCAATAGTTAGCCCGACATTAAGCTCACGCGCGCGTTTAATCAGTATTAATACCGTTTCAAACATTTCGCTTAATACACGTTGCTTGTTAGATACTTCATAACGAGGGTGCAGGGCAGATAACTTAATGGAAACAGTAGCCTCTGTTTTGATGTTTTTAGCGTGTTGTTGGTTTTTTCCTACTGACTCAATTGCTTGAATGTATGAATCAAAATATTTTTTAGCGTCAGCGGACGTTAATGCAGATTCACCGAGCATGTCATAAGAATAACTACAACCTTTTTTAGTCCAAGCTTTCGCGTTCTTTTGTGCTTCTTTAATGTTTTGCCCCAATACAAATTGATGACCCATAATTTTCATTGCTTGGTGCATTGCTTGACGTATCACAGGCTCAGTCATTTTGTTAACAAGGCGATTTATAACCTTAATTGTATTGGCGCCTTTTGTCGCGTCCATACTAACCACTTTACCGGTTAACAATAATCCCCAGGTTGATGCGTTTACAAAAGCAGAGTCTGAATTTCTTAAATGTGATTTCCAATCTGCACTACTTAATTTATCTTTAATTAATGCATCAGCGGTGGCAGCATCAGGTATACGCATTAATGCTTCTGCTAAACACATTAGCAAAACACCTTCTTGGCTATCTAAACTATATTCGAGTAGCAGTGAGTCAATCATTTGAACCGCTTGCTTATCCGCGCGGACTTTTGCAATGAGATCATTGGCGAGGGTTTTTATCTTTAGCGCTTCGCAGTCGCTTACTTCTGCTAGTGTTAAAAGTTCACCTAACCAAACTGATTCATCAACCATATAAAGTGGTGAGATATATGACCATAATGTGGGCAAAGGACGATCAATAAAGTCCTGAGAGAGAGTATCGATAGCATTAAATAGGGTCATGACTATTCCTTAGTGATTAAGATTTGTTGGCATATCTCTGATCAAATAAAACATGTGCACATAAAATACCAGATTGTCTTAACGGTATTATTGCGGTGCTTAAATGTAGTGCGATTGTTGCGTATTTGTTAAATATTTGTAATGCGGGCTATGGTATTTTTTGTGAGACTAGAAATCTTGTTAAAAACTGCGGTAAACGTGTTTAAAACTCTGATCGGGGTATAAATGTGATGAAGGTTAAATAAATTATCGTCGATATTGGCTTGGAGATATGCCTTGGAGTTTTGTGAAACGATGGGTAAAGCTGCTTTGATTTGCAAAACCCGTTTGAGATGAGATTTCGGATAATGAAAGCACACTTTCTTCTAATAATTTTTTTGCCAAAATAAAACGTTTATTGAGCACATATTGGTGTGGTGTCATGCCTATTTGCTGCTTGAAAATGACAAAGAACTGCCTTTCCCCTAGGAATGCCATACCTGCTAATTGTGTAACCGTTATTTTTTTTGATATATGTAGCTTAATATATTGGTCAATAATATCAATATTAATACGTTGTTTAGTTACTTTTCCTTGATATTTGTGGCGCTGCAAGAGCGCAATGATGGTTGAGTTGCATGCTTGAGATAAAAAACTATCATTGGGAGCCGATGACATTTCTGCCACTAGAAGCTGGATCAGTTTTTGTAACTTGTGATCTAATTGAAAGTATCCATTTTGAGTAAATAAAGTATTAATTCGTTCAATGGTGATTTGATCAAGATGAGACTCTAGGGGTAAATTCAGTACAAGGATCTGTGATTTATCAACACCATTAAAAGAATGATCTGATGATGCAGTTACCACACAGCCTTGTCCGGGGGTAATAATATTTGATAAACCTTCAATGCTGAATTCAGAGTGACCATCTACCGCGATCACAAGCTGGTGATGCGGATGATCATGATGATGGACTTCATTAGGTAGCAAGATTAATTCAGCGGGTTTAATTTTATTTAACTGATCATTTGGCATTGCTCACCCCAATTGAATATAGAAAAATGCAGACGAACAGAACAACTCTACCTATTCTGATCAAGTCCACGGACACCTGACTTTGTAAATTTTCATCGCTAATCGGCGTTAAATCGCCGCGTATTGTATGAAGTCGTGCATGGTTGTATATTCCTCAACATCCATCTTCATCGTTTCATATGTTAAGTGAACAATATTTAATAACCATTCATTCTTTAAACTGCCAAAAAATCGTTCTACAACTGCATTATCTAAACAAGCACCAACACCACTCATGGAAGCTGTTATTTTATATCTGTTCACCTCGATAGTAGATAGTATTATCCAGCATTAAAGTGTCCAGTTCAATTAGACCAATCCGCATAAGTATCTGATCTATCTTGTTGGTTAAAATAATAAATAGC
>NZ_ATUO01000169.1 GCF_000420245.1 Psychromonas hadalis ATCC BAA-638
CTAAGAGATATTAGTGCAAACAGATTACCGTTTATAAAAGTATAACCACGAAGTCGCTACGCGGCACAGAAAAACGAAGAAAACATTAACAAGAAAATTGGTAACTACTCAGCACCCCTTAAAATTAGAGGTGTTTTTATAAAAAATAGACTGTAAATGCTCAGGGCTAAGCCAGTTATGCTTAGTTCAAGGCGAAAAAGCGCAGTTTAGTGGTTTAAATGAGCATTTTTCAACGATGAAATAGGCTTAAATGGCGACGACCTGAGTAGTTACAAAAATTGTATCTTTATCATTCCTGTTCCTTCGTGGTTAATTATTTGTTGAATTTTTTACTCGTGATATCAGCCTTAGGGATCGTTACAAAATAACTTGCGATAAATTGTTTCCAAAAAGCCCTAGATGACTGGCTATTTTAAAACAAAATCGCAAGTAATTTTGAAGCCAATCCTTAGTTAAATACATCTTTATAGCGGTCATTGACCGCGATGATTTGATTTTTGTGTTTCCTAAAGGCAGCTACAACCAGTGGATCAAAATGTAACCCTTCTTGATCATCAATAAATTGAACCACTTCATCCATTGGCCAAGCCTTTTTGTAACAGCGATCATGTGCCAGTGCATCAAATACATCCGCTAATGAGGCAATACGACCCACTAAATCTATTTCTTCACCTTTCAAACCATTTGGATAGCCCGTGCCATCCCATTTCTCATGGTGTTGATATGCAATTAATGCTGCGTATTTTAAGATATCTTGGTTAGAGTAACGTACTAGCTCATAACCAATCTCTACGTGAGTTTGCATAATTTTCCACTCTTCAGGATTGAGTGAGCCGGGTTTATGCAAAATATGGTCGGGCACACCTATTTTTCCTAAGTCATGCAATGGAGAGGCTGATTTTATCTTCTCAGATTCAGGGACGCTGTACCCCAATTCAAGTGCTAAAATACGGGTGATTTCAGCAACACGGCGAATATGGTTACCTGTCTCTTTAGACTTACGTTCAATTGCTTCTCCGAGTAAATAAACAATCTCACGCTGTCCTTCATCAAGCTCATGGCGTAACTCTTCATTATCAAATGAGGTTTTAGTATTGCTTGCAAAAAGCTCTATGAGTGAAATATCTTGCTTGGAAAGGGGGGGGAAGCCTTCAAAGTAGAAAATTACCATTTTCGCAGAGCTACTCTGCATATTTAATACAAATGAGTTTTCAGTATAGATATTACGTTGCTGAGCAATGCTTTGTGAAATAAGAATAGAAGCGGGGTCTGGTAGCTTGTCTATATCATCCAGTTCGCAGAGGTGTGAGAACTCCCCACGTGCTTCAAGTAGTTGGAAAACTTCAGGATCACAGTAGATGCCTAATGCAGAAAGATTATATGTCGGTGTTTGTGTGCACTGTTTAACGAGCTTGGTGAGGTAATTAATGGTTTCATCCACTAAAGACTCATAAGTGACTGCATCAAATAGTGCACTAGAGGATTCAATAACCAGTTCTAATCCTTTTTTACTTTTCTTGAGGCTTACAATGTTTTGGTAAGAGCGCAGTGTGGTACACATTAAAGTATCTAGCTTAATGCCACTCAGTTCTGTTTTATTTTTGTAATCTGATATCTCGTATTCACGAATTATTTTACGCTCTGGTGCCTGCCCAGGTTGCCCCGTACGTAACACAATACGCGTGGCTTTGTTATTAAACTCATTGCGTATTGTTTCGATTAAGCGCAAACCCGCATCATCGGTTTCCATCACCACATCAATCAGTGCAACTGCAATATCGTCATGCTCTAAAAACAGTTGTTCAGCTTCATAAGCGGAATAAGCACTCAGAAAATGCAATGGGGTATCATCCCACTCAAAATTTGAAAGGACCAGTTTGGTGACCGCATGTACTTCTTCATCATCATCAACGATTAACACCTTCCAGGGGGAAAGATGTAAAGAAAGCGGATCGTCAACGGTGGTTATATCATCTTCTATAAACAGAAGATCATCATCATTCATAAATCTATCTCGAAAATGTTATTGAAAACTGAGAAACAGGCATAAAATCATAAAAAACAGGTTGCCTAGGAAGTTGAGTTAATAGAAAAGCAACTCAGCTAATCATTATGGTTGTATTCTAAGATTGTAATAGTGATCTTTATATAGTTTTGTTGTAGTTTGTGATTAATTTCACGTCTTGCTGTTATAGAATATCAATCTTAGTTTGAATTTTAGACGTTTTTCTCGTTACTGCCAGAATATTATTATTACTTATTTTAAAAGGATTCATTGTGTTTGTAATTAACTCACTCACTAAGCTGTTACCTCATTCATTTATTAATGACGTCCAACAAATCATTGACTTAAAAACTAAACCTCAAGGGAGCTTGGGGATGTTAGAGTTACTTGCTGGAAAAGTCGCTAAAATTCAGCACAGTTTGTCGCCTTCATTGAACAAGCCTTGTGTGGTTATTTTTGCTGCCGATCATGGTATTGCAGATGAAGGGGTCAGTTTGTTCCCCAAAGCGGTTACCGAGCAAATGGTGTTAAATTTTCTAGCGGGAGGGGCCGCTATTAACTGTTTTTCTCGGCAACATGGTTTAGATTTGAACATTGTGAATGCAGGTGTTTGTGCTGATTTTGATATCGAACATGAAAAATTTATTAATAAACCGATAGCAAAAGGGACCAATAACTTTTTAAAAACAGAAGCAATGAGTGAGTCGCAATGTCAGCAAGCATTAGAACAGGGTGCTGAATTTGTTAAAAATAAATTTGATGCAGGCTGTAATGTTATCGGTTTTGGCGAGATGGGCATTGCTAATACAACGTCTGCAGCTGCTATTATGGCTTCGCTATTAAAGCTATCGGGTAAAGTTTGTGCGGGTAAAGGAACGGGCCTTGATAAGCAAGGTGTTCGTTTCAAAGCACAGGTAATTGACCAAGCGATTACCTTGCATCAATTAAAAAACAGCTCTCCTTTAGAGATATTACAAAAAGTGGGTGGGTTTGAAATTGCGATGATGGTTGGTGCGATGTTAAAAGCTGCTGAGCTTTCTATGTTAGTGCTGGTGGATGGTTTTATCTGCTCTGTGGCCGCGCTCGTCGCAAGTAAGATAGAAAAAAACTTTTTAGATTATACGCAGTTTTGTCACCAATCAAATGAGCAAGCGCATCAGCTTTTACTCGAACACATGGGGGTTCAACCGTTGTTGAATCTCGGATTGCGTTTAGGAGAAGGCTCGGGGGTCGCGGTGGCTTATCCATTAATCGTTTCTGCTGTTAGCTTTTTTAATGAGATGGCTTCATTTACTGATGCGGGTATTTCAGAAAGTGAGTGACATTTTTAAAAGGGGGACGTTATGTGAAATTTTGAAAAAATTAAAACAACAGTTAATATTTTTCTTTTATGCACTCTCTTATTTCACGCGTTTACCGACGCCTCATTGGGTCATCTTCGATAATCGTCAATTTCATAAAGCGAATGCCTATTTTCCGATGATAGGGGCGATTGTTGCGCTGTTGATGGTTAGCTTTTTTTACCTTTGCCAATTACTTTTCCCTATACCGATCAGTGTTATTTTAATATTGATCTCCTCGCTACTATTAACAGGGGCGTTACACGAAGATGGTTTTGCAGACTGCTGTGATGGTTTTGGTGGTGGTTATGATGCAAGCCAACGATTAAAAATAATGAAAGATAGCCAAATTGGTAGTTATGGGGGCATTGGTTTAATCATGCTCTTTCTATTAAAATTTAACTTATTAATCGCGTTAGCTGACGTTGGTTTGGCCACTTTTTTTATGGTATTACTTATTGGACAGGTGTTAAGCCGTTACGGTGCACTTTGCCTAATGCAAACCATGCATTATGTACGTCTGGAGAATGGCGGAAAGGTACAAGGGTTGTCTACAAAACTTAATCGCTCCTACTTTCTCTTCGCCTCCTTATCTATTTTACCCGCTTTATTATTTTTTCCTGTGCTAACTGCTTGTTTGCTTATTATGGTAGTGACACTTATTACCTATCTATTACGATGCCTATTTATGAAAAATCTGGGAGGATATACAGGGGACTGTTTAGGTTTTGCACAACAAACTTTAGAGGTTGTTATCTTTTTACTATTAATCGTGATGCTGACAACATGAGTCATAAACTTGATATCTACTTGATCCGCCATACTAAGCCTTTAATCAAACAAGGTACGTGTTACGGACAACTTGATTGTGCTGTCGCAGAAGGGTACTCCCAACAACTTGCAAAAATCAGCAACTATTTTAACCATAAAAAGATCACTGCTATTTATAGTAGCCCTTTGCAACGCTGTGCCTTGCTGGCGGAGGATCTTGCTAAACAACATATTAATACGACTGTTATTTATAAAGATAATTTCAAAGAGATTAATTTTGGTGATTGGGAGGGGGTGAAGTGGGATGATATTCCGCGTGATAAAATAGATGCGTGGAATGAAGACCGTTTAAATTTTCAATTTCCTAATGGAGAGACCCCATCGCAGTTCTATCAGCGTGTTGTCGATACATGGTCTGAGCTTATTCAAGTCATGCAACAAGCTGATAAACCTCAAAAGCTATTATTGGTCGCGCATGCCGGTGTTATCCGCGCGCTTCTTTGCCACTGTTTGCACATCCCTTTTCAATATGCGACTCAATTAACGATAGATTATGCCACGATATCTAAGATTAGCTTGCATGAAAGTACATTAGAATGCTGTTTTTTTAATAATTATTTTAAGTAGTGTTGATTATAACTCATTGAATTTATGGATGTAAAAAATTAAATCTGAATTTTTACGTGCTTAAGATCTCATTTCTTCCTCTTGCCTGTGATACCCATCACCAAACAGTCATGTCGCTGTGCACTTTTATTGAATGGCTAATAATGCCCCGTATAATCATTAACCACAGAAAGGTTATTCTGTTTTTAGTGGCAATTTGAGTGGTACTCAAAGGTCTAACTAATAAAACAATTCAGGTTTTGTGTCATTTTATCTATAGGGAGATAAACGAATTTAGACATGGAATTTATGGAAGAATTAAAACCTATCAATAAGAAAATGTTAAGGAATATAGATATGTTTAAGAAAACAACATTAGCGTTAGCTGTTGCTGCTGCATCTTTTGCACTCCCAATGACTGCCATTGCAGGGGACAATACCGGCCCTGAATTTGCTTCTTCTGTGAATGCTTTTTTTGAAGACTCAACTGTTTCTGGTGCGATTGGTGTTTGGATGCGTAATCGTACACGTGGTGGCGTCGATGAGAATGGTAACGATAAAGCTGAAACTCCTAATCTAGACCATGGTTCTTTGTATCTCACAGTAAACTTTAATTCCGGTTATATTGCTGATACGGTGGGCCTTGATTTAAATGTTTTTACTACCTTTGATATGTGGCAAAACGCATCCCCCGATCATGAAATGAATTTCTGGGGTGTTGATAACCCATATGATATGAACCCTACATCAGAAAGTGGCTGTAGTGGTACATGGGACTCTGACTGTAATGAAAATGGCGGGCAAATTCAAACAGCGGCCGCGAAATTTAAATTTGGGGAAATGGTCACTGCTAAAGCGGGTTGGTTCCAACCTTCTGTGCCCTCTGCAATGGGGGTAAACTGGTCATTTGCAGCCGGTACTTATACGGGTGGCGAAGTTGGGCTAAATGTGGGTGACTTTAAGTTTGGTGTGGTAGTGGCTGATGAATATCGTGCACCTTGGTTTAAAGACAGTTACGGATTCCGTGACGGAGAAAATAATGATGCGGGTACCGCATACTCTATCGGTGGTATTTACAGTATTACTGATACATTATCGTTAGATATCGCTTACGCTGGTCTAAGCGATGGCCCACGTCAAAACTTCCATGCAAAAGTAAAATATACAACGGCAGGTGGCATCTATATTTCACCACAACTATACGTAGTTGATGATGAAGATCAATACGATTCTACGGCTTACCAACTTGCATTATTAACTGCAATGAGTAAAGGTCAATATTCATTCCGCGCTGAAGCAACATACACAGCCGCTGAGTCGAATGAAAATGACGTCGGTAACCTGGCTTATCGCTTAACTGAAGTTTACGGTTCTTCAGGCGGTGCTTATGATATTTGGTGGAATAATCGCTCTGACTTTAACCATGATGGTCAAATGGCATTCTTCGGTTCTGTTGAGCGTGACTTCTCTGATATGGGTGCCACAGGTTTCAGTGCCGGTGTTAATGGTGTATATGCATTTGGCGCGAAAGATGACAGCTATGATGAACTAGTTGAATACTCTTATAGTGTGTTCTTAAATTATGCATTCCAAACGGGTACCCTTAAAGGTGCGAACATGGGCATGTACTACACAGACTACACCAATGACTCAAATGCTGATAACTGGACTGGCTACACCAATGCATTCCAAGATGAAACAGATTTAAAAGTGACACTTGTTGTGCCATTTACAATCAAATAGTTCAATGTTAGAAACAATATCAGGGTTGATAGGTTTTCCTATCAACCCTTTTTTAATTTTAGGAGAAAAAAATGAAATTAATTTTTGTCGGCATGCTCTGTTTTATATTATCTGCTTGCGTGAGTGGTGTAGCAGATAAAAGTACAGACTGGTCTAAATTAGGTGAAAGGGTCGCTATGCGTGGTGATGTTCTGGTCAATGAACTGGCATTTAATGAGCAATACGCAGGGGCTGATTTAACTACAGCATCATTTTTACTTTTTCAAACTGGATTTGCTAAAGGCCTCGAATCATTTTGTAAGATCGATAATGCCTTTAAACATGGAATCAAAGGTGGAAGTTATAATGGCCAATGTGATCATTTCCCACGGGGTGTTGAATTTAAGTATGAGTGGAATAAAGCATTTAAACAATTCATGTTTCCCGAAGGGCCTAAATAATTTGCTTATTCTTAAATGAACTCTTTCTGAAAGAACGCATTTAGCAGGGAAAACGGGTCTAAAGCAAACAGAATGAGTTCACTTTCTCGTCATTTGTTAATTCAATCATCAAAAGGCAGGACTAAAAAAAGGGTTTGCAGAGCTTACCCGCTCATAAGATTGAACTGACGTTCAATTCGCTCCCACTTCCGAGGAATAATTAGCTTGCTTTTGGGAAGTGGGACTTTAGTCCTGCGTGTTTTCATTTATATAAAGAGAGGCTAACCCCTTCAATCAAGAAAAATCACTGGGTTGGTGGTTATACCAATCCGCCTAAGTAACTGATCGTTTTTACTGGTTTAAATGACTAATATCTGCGTTGCATTCAATCGCAATAGCCGGCTATTACTCAATCATGCGCCTTGACCTTAGT
>NZ_ATUO01000170.1 GCF_000420245.1 Psychromonas hadalis ATCC BAA-638
CTAAATTTAAGGCGTAAGTTGACGTAAATGGTTGTTCCCTTTGCAAAACTTACAACGCAGAAGTGAGTTATTTTAACCAGTAAAATAGATTAGCTATTTACTGTAATTGGTATAACTCTATCGCCTCCTCTAAAAAACGGAGAAATCCAGTTAAGTTGCCTACATCTAAAAGTTTACAAATATACATGCCGACGCAAAAACAGTTTATTTTCTTTTCTTCTTTTAGAAATAAAATGCTTGGGGATAGCTATCGTTATCAGTAAAAAGGTTGTGGTTATGATGTGAGTTAAAAAACCTCTATTTTATTGCGATAAAATAGAGGTGTAAAATAGTGAAGTAAATGAATGTTATTGTTTAACCGCGAAAATAAGACTGCGCGACAAAAGGCATTTTACTCACTATCATGGCTAATTTTTTACCACGTACTTCAGCAAAAACTTCAGTTTCAAGTGTTGCAAACTCAATGCTCACATAACCCATTGCCACCGGTTTAGCGATTGAGGGGCCGTGAGTGCCGCTGGTAACAATGCCTATCTCATTACCTTGTGCATCAAACAGTTTACTGCCTTCACGTACCGGTGCTTTAGAGACGCCAATTAAACCAATACGTTTACGGCTTACCTGTTTTGTTTTTATCTGCTCAAGAATAATGTCGCACCCCGGGAATCCACCTGCGCGCGCGCCATCACTGCGACGATTTTTACTAATACCCCATAATAAACTCGCTTCTACTGGTGTCGTGGTTTCGTCTAAATCATGGCCGTATAAACATAAACCACATTCTAAACGTAATGAATCACGCGCGCCTAGACCAACCCACTGAACATCATCATCGCTCAATAGTTGTTGTGCTAATCTCTGTGCTGCATCAGCAGGCACTGAAATTTCATAGCCATCTTCACCTGTATAACCTGAGCGACTGACATAACACTCAGCGCCAGCAAGTTCTAATTTTAGTGCATCCATAAAGACCATGTTTGCTACCGCTGGGTTTAGTTTGCTTAATACATCAACGGCTTTTGGCCCTTGCAGTGCTAACAATGCGCGATCTTCAATTAACTGCATCTCAACATCTGCAGGCAAGTTTGCTTGTAGATGTTTAATATCTTGCTCTTTACAGGCCGCATTCACGACAACAAACAGGTGATCGCCAAAATTAGTGATCATTAAATCGTCGCTAATACCGCCCTGTTCATTAGTGAAAAAAGCGTAACGCTGTTTGCCCGTTGGCAAATCGATAATATCAACGGGCACTAATGTTTCCATAAATGCTGCTGCGTTAGTACCGATTAAACGTAATTGCCCCATGTGTGAGACATCAAATAAACCAGCGGCTGCACGGCAATGTAAGTGTTCTTTTTTAACCCCTAATTTATATTGAACAGGCATATCATAACCTGCGAAGGGCACCATTTTTGCACCCGCTTCAGTGTGCAAAGTATGTAAGGGGGTCGTTAATAGTTGTTCTGACATTATTTAATACTCCATGTTTATTAAGAGGCGGTAACCCATAAGATTAACGCATCTTGCTCACTAATTGAGATCAGCATGTGACCCATGTTGGCATCGTAATAAACTGAATCTCCTTGTTGTAAATTAACGGGTTCATAAAACTCAGAAAAGAAGGTGATTTCACCTGCTAATATTAATAAAAATTCTTCGCCATCGTGGCGGATCCAATCTGAATAATCGTTAAAATCTCTCGCTCTGACTTTAGATTTAAAGGGCATCATTTTTTTGTTGGTAAGTTGTGTGGCTAACAACTCATGCTCATAGGTTGAGGTGGGGTGTGCCTTACCCTCTTCATTGCGGGTGATATCACGACGACCTGTTGCTGTTACTTGTTTCGGCGTTGTAAACAGTTGAGGAAGATCTATCTCTAAACCCGTGGTTAATTTTTGCATTGCTTGAAAGGTGGGTGAGATCTGTTCATTTTCTATTTTTGATAATGTGGATCGCGCTAATCCTGTTTTTTGGCTCGCTTCTTCTAAGGTTAAATTCAGTGATTTACGGATCTCTTTTAAACGTTCTCCCAGTTTGATGGGGGCAATTTTTTCAGCCTTATTTTGGCTTGAGATCATCATTGAGGGGTAAATGTCTTGTTGTATTTTTTCGCTCATATAAGCCTTCCTTCTGTACGTTATATTTTGCTATCTGAGCCAGCGACGCCATAATAATGATCTACATAGTAAACATCCACAGTAAAAAAACCTACTCAATAATCGATCGGCGTCACAATTTCATAACAAAGTTTCCTTTTGGAAACTTATGTTCAAGCAGAATCTAATAATCCCCATATAATAACAAAATATTTACAACAATTGAGTCAGCGTGAATACCTTCAATGCAAGATAAAGCTAACGTTCAAGCATCTAATTGTTCGTGTGAGGTGTGATTGCTGTAGCGACGCGTCTTTTGTTTACTATAGGAAACAAAAGGCAAACACTGCTTTTTTACATTGTAATTGTTAATGTAATATTAATGGCGGGTGCCGTTCGTGATCCCATATAAACCAACTAAAAAGAGTTAAGGATTAAACATGAAAAACACATTAAAATTTACTGAAACGCACGAATGGGTACTCGATAACGGTGATGGTACTGTCACTATGGGCATTTCTCAACAAGCACAAGGTTTTTTAGGTGATGTGGTTTTTGTGGATCTGCCAGAAGTGGGTGATGAGGTTGAAGCGGGTGAAACATTTTCACTGGTTGAATCTGTTAAAGCTGCGTCAGATCTTTATGCACCCGTAACGGGTGAAATTGTTGAAATTAATGAACAGTTAGAAGATAGCCCTGAGTTAATTAATGAATCTGCACATTCAGCAGGTTGGATTGTTAAAATCAAAATGAGTGATGCAAGCGAACTTGATAATCTGTTATCAAACGAAGCTTACCAAGCAGCTAACGAAGAAGAAGATGAAGATTAAGTAAGCCAATCTTTTAGCGCAGATTAGTCTGCGTTTTTTTAAGTAAAAATAAGATTCATCCATTTTAAAATTTAAAACGCATTTTTTTGTAAATACTTAGATCTAAGCCATTTATGTTTAACTCAAGGCGAAAAAGCGCAGTTTAGTCGTCTAAATGAGCATTTTTAACAAGAAGTAGGCTTAAATGGCAACGATCTAAGTCGTTACCGGTAAATTGCTTAGGAAACACCATGACCGATACCACGCTTATTGACCTATTAAGTGATCATAACGATTTTGCTTCTCGCCACAATGGCCCCGATGTGACTCAACAAAAAAAGATGTTACAAACCATTGGTGTAAACAGTATTGATGAACTTATCAAGGAAACTGTACCTGCTGCTATTCGCTTGCCCAAAAAGATGCAATTAGCGGATGCATTAAGTGAAGCGGATATGCTCACTTCGCTAAAAGCGATTGCGAGTAAAAATATCATTAATCGCAGTTTTATTGGTCAAGGTTATTACAACACCTTTGTGCCCAATGTGGTGTTGCGTAATGTATTAGAAAATCCGGGCTGGTACACCGCATATACGCCTTATCAACCTGAGATTTCACAGGGGCGTTTAGAGTCACTGCTTAATTATCAGCAAATGATCATTGATCTTACTGCAATGGAGATCGCTAATGCCTCTTTACTCGATGAAGCAACAGCCGCCGCAGAAGCGATGACCTTGTGTAAACGTGCAGGTAAAAACAAAAGTAAAACCTTTTTCGTGAGCAATCAACTGCACCCGCAAACCATTGATGTTATTCGCACTCGTGCTGAGTATATCGGTTATGACATTGTTACTGGTGATATTGACGATCTTGATCATTATGATGTGTTTGGCGCTATTTTACAGTATCCAAGCACCACCGGTAATGTGCAAGATTTAACCGATGCCATCGAAAAAGCACACGCTAAAAAGACCTTAGTGGCGGTTGCTTCTGACTTATTAAGCTTAACGTTGTTAAAAGCCCCGGGTGAAATGGGCGCCGATGTAGTGATTGGTAGTGCGCAACGTTTTGGTGTGCCGATGGGCTTTGGTGGGCCACATGCTGGGTTCATGGCAACCAAAAACAAATTCAAACGTACCATGCCGGGGCGTGTGATTGGTGTTTCTAAAGATAGCAAAGGCAAACCTGCACTGCGCATGGCAATGCAAACGCGTGAACAGCATATTCGTCGTGAAAAAGCGACCTCAAATATCTGTACCGCTCAAGCATTATTAGCCAATATGGCCGCCTTTTATGCGTTGTATCATGGACCAGAAGGGCTACGAAAAATAGCGCGTCGGGTGCATCATTTTACCGCTATTTTAGCGACTGGTTTGCGTTCTGAAGGTATCGAACTTGAAAATGAACATTTCTTCGATACTTTAACGATAAATACCAAAGAGCATAGCAAAGCTATCTATCATCGTGCGTTAGCAGAGGGCATGAACCTACGTAAATTCCCAACGGCGGATAATGTGCCTGTACAATTGGGGATCAGTCTCGATGAAACCACCACGGCGAAGGATGTTGAAGATCTACTGTTAGTGATTACTGGCAAAGCCTTAAAAGTGGCTGATTTAACAACGCAAGTAGCTATCGATGAGTTTGCAGGCATTCCACAAAGTTGTCGCCGAATCAGTAAATACTTACAGCACCCTATTTTCAGCGCGCATCACAGTGAAACACAAATGATGCGTTACATGAAAAAATTGGAGAACAAAGATTACTCGCTAACACACGGTATGATCCCGCTGGGTAGCTGCACTATGAAGTTAAATGCGGCAGCTGAGATGTTGCCGATCACATGGCCTGAATTTGGACAGTTGCACCCCTTTGCACCTACTGAGCAAAGTTTTGGTTATCAAGAGTTAGCTGAAAAGTTTTCTACTATGTTATGTGAAATAACGGGTTACGATGGTTTCTCACTGCAACCAAACTCTGGCGCACAGGGTGAATACGCAGGGTTAATTGCGATTCAGCGTTATCATCAAAGCCGTGGTGAAGGGCAGAGAAATATCTGTTTAATTCCAAGCTCTGCACATGGTACAAATCCTGCGTCGGCCTCGATGGTTTCCATGAAAGTGGTCGTCGTTGGCTGTGATGCGTTAGGTAATATCGACCATGTAGACTTAAAAGCTAAAATCGACAAGCATCGTGATAATTTGTCATGCATCATGATCACTTACCCGTCAACACATGGTGTTTACGAAGAAGCGATTCAGGAAGTGTGTGAGTGGGTGCATGAAGCGGGTGGTCAAGTTTACCTTGATGGTGCAAACATGAATGCACAGGTTGGTTTAACCAGTCCGGGCTTTATCGGCTCAGATGTTTCACACCTTAATTTACATAAAACATTCTGTATTCCTCACGGTGGCGGTGGTCCAGGGATGGGGCCTATTGGCGTGAAAGCACATCTTATTCCCTTTTTACCGGGACATATCGAAGTCACAGAATCTGCGCAGAGCAAACATTACGCTGTTTCTGCCGCTGAATTAGGATCTGCCTCTATTTTGCCAATCTCTTATGCTTACATTGCAATGATGGGCGAGCAGGGTTTAACACAAGCGACCAAGCTTGCAATATTAACGGCCAACTATGTCATGGAGCGTTTACGTCCTCATTATCCTGTTTTATACATTGGTAAAAAGGGACGTGTTGCGCACGAATGTATTATCGATATTCGTCCGATTGAGGCTACTTCTGGCATCTCAGGTGAAGATATTGCCAAACGTCTGATGGATTACGGTTTTCATGCGCCAACCATGTCGTTTCCTGTTGCGGGTACGTTAATGATTGAACCGACTGAATCGGAAGACTTAGCTGAGCTAGACCGTTTCTGTGATGCCATGATTGCCATTCGCCATGAAATACAACAGGTTGAAGGGGGAGAGTGGACGTTAGAAGATAATCCATTAGTGAATGCACCGCATACCCAAGTGGATTTGATGGAAACGCAGTGGGAACATAACTACACGCGTGAGCTTGCCTGTTTCCCATCGCGCCATACGAAAGACGCTAAATACTGGCCTGCTTCTAATCGAGTCGATAACGTCTACGGCGACAGAAACTTGATCTGCTCTTGTCCGAGTATTGAAAGTTATATGGAAGATTAATTTTTTAGAGAGTTAAAGAAAAGGCGAAGCAGAAATGACTCGCCTTTTTTGTTGCTAGTTATTTTTTGAATCAGCTTTAATCTGCTAGAAGAAAAAGTTTTAATACCTTGCTTTATGTTCATCAGATTATGCTTTTAAATTAAAATTGTAACTACTCAGCACCTCCTGAAATTGAGGTTCTTTATGTAAAATAGAACGTAAATGGCAACGACCTGAGTAGTTACTCAACATTGAGGATTAGAAATGCCTAATATTAAGCCGGTACCACAAACGCACATTATTACTGCAGACTGTCCTAGTCAACCGGGTACCGTTGATGTGGTTACGCGATTTTTGTTTGAGCAAGGTTTTTATATTAATGAAATTCACTCATTTGATGATACGACTGAAAGTCGCTTTTTCATCCGTATTGAGTTTAGAGCCGAGACAGCAAAAGAATTTAACCGCGACACGTTTTGCCAACAATTTGAGCAACGCGCCAGTGCATTTGAAATGCAATGGCAATTAGCATCAAGCCCTTATAAATCGAAGGTGGTGATCATGGTGTCGAAACACGATCATTGTCTTAATGACTTATTGTATCGTTATCGCACTGGCGATCTTAATATCGAAATTCCAGCAATAATATCTAACCATCCTGATTTAGAAGAACTGGCCAAATGGCATAATATTCCTTATTACTACCTGCCTATTAGCAAGGAAACCAAACCACAACAAGAAGCTAAAGTTTGGCAGATTATCCAAGATTGTGAAGCCGATCTCGTGGTGTTAGCCCGGTATATGCAAGTGTTATCTTGTGAGATGAGTAAAAATCTTGCCGGTAAAGCGATCAATATTCATCATTCATTACTACCTGGTTTTAAAGGCGCTAGGCCCTATCATCAAGCCTATGATCGTGGCATTAAATTAGTTGGCGCTACGGCTCATTATGTGAGTGATGATCTCGATGAAGGGCCAATCATTAGCCAAGGCGTTGAAACCGTTGACCATTGCTATTACCCACAAGATTTAGTTGCTAAGGGGCGTGATATTGAATGTCTGACACTGTCTAGAGCGGTACGTTACCATATTGAACATCGTATTTTCTTACATGGTAAAAAAACCGTGGTGTTTGCTAAGTAATACCATTCCACTTAATATAATGATCAGGTTTTACGCAGGGTAAATTACTAAGGTCAAGGCGCATGATTGAGTAATAAGCAAAACGGTTATTTGTTTTGTACTGCG